>NZ_JANQCU010000003.1:0-120462 GCF_024723485.1 Campylobacter sp. RM19072 | reverse complement strand
AAAATGATTTAATCGAAGTGAAAAACAGCACTAGAGATACTCAATCTATTTTACAAAATATCAGGGCAGCTAGTGCAGCTAGAAGACAAGAGAATAATATAAAATTAAGAGATTAAGGAGAGCAAGATGAGTTTAAGCAAAGATGGATTAAATGAGCTTATAAGTGAGCTAAAAAGAGAAGAAGGTTTTAGGGATAGGATATATCAATGCTCAGAGGGAGTGGATACTATAGGCTATGGCTTTAATGTAGCATATCTAAGCAAAGCTGAATTAGAGCTAAATGATGGCGTTATAGAGCCGATGAGCAAAGAAGTGGCTGATAAAATACTAGAACTAAAGGTAAGAGCACTTATAAATAGTGTAGATATCGAGTATCCGTGGGTAGATGAACTACCTGAGGCTATAAAAATTGGACTTTATGATATGGCTTATCAGCTTGGAATTGCTAGTTTTGGTAGTTTTAAAAATACTCATAAGTATCTACAAGCCAAAGAGTATGATAAAGCCATAGAGAATATAAAAAACTCTAAATGGGCTAAACAGACCCCAAAAAGAGCCAAAAATCTAATTAAAAGACTTATAAATGGCTAATAAAGATAATTATAAAGTAGTTGAGGGGTTATTCATAGAGCTTATGTCCTCTACTATAGAAAATGTGCTAGACAAATTAAGAAGTGGTCAAGCTGATAGTAAAGATATAAGAAATGCTATTACACTTTTAAAGGATAATGGCTTTACTCTTAGGGATATACCTATGAATAAAGACCCTAATGAAGTGTTAGCAGAGATAGCTATGTCTATACCAGCTCTACCTAATCTATCTGCTACAGGGGAAGTTATTGATTTAATGGAGTATGATGAGAACGAACAATGATATTCAAAAAGCCAAAGATGACTTTAAGCTATTCTTATTTATAGTTTGGAACCATCTAAGGCTTCCTACCCCAACACCAGTGCAGTTTCAAATAGCAGATTACCTACAAGAACAAGGCACTAAAAGAAAGATTATAGAGGGTTTTAGAGGTGTTGGTAAGAGTTGGATAACATCAGCTTTTGTCTGTTGGCAATTATGGAGAGACCCTCAAGTAAAGATATTAGTAGTCTCAGCTTCTAAGCAAAGAGCTGATGACTTCTCAACATTTACCCAAAGGTTAATTAGTGAGATGCCTTTGCTTCAGCATTTGATGCCTACAAACGACCAAAGACAATCTAAGGTAGCCTTTGATGTAGCCCCAGCTAGAGCTAGCCACAGCCCTAGTGTTAAATCACTAGGTATAACATCTATGCTTACAGGTAGTAGGGCTGATATAATAGTAGCTGATGATGTCGAAGCACCTAATAACTCAGCCACAGCTGACCTTAGAGAGAAGCTATTAAAGGCTGTAAAAGAGTTTGAAGCTATACTAACACCTAAGCCTACAAGTCAGATCATATATCTAGGAACACCACAAACAGAAGAGAGTATATATAATAAACTAAGAAAGAGTGGGTTTGATTGTAGAGTATGGACTGCTGAAGTGCCTTCAGTAGATAACTATGGTGGGGCTTTAGCTAGTACTATTGTTAAGAGTATGGAAAATGGTGTCCCAGCAGGAACCCCTACAGACCCTAAAAGATTTACTGCTAATGACTTAGAAGAGAGAAGGCTAAGCTATGGTAGAAGTGGGTATGCCTTGCAGTTTATGCTAGATACTAGCCTAAGTGATAGCGAGAAGTATCCACTAAAAACAGCAGATATAGTAGTAACTAATCTATTAAAAGATAAAGCACCTATATCTATTAGCTATGGTAGCTCACCTGCTCAGCAGATTAAGGATTTACCTTTAATAGGCTTTGAAGGTGATAGGTGGTTTTATCCACTGTTTTGTGATACAACCTTTGCTCCATACACAGGCTCAGTTATGGCTATAGACCCTAGTGGTCGTGGTAAAGATGAGACAGGGTATGCAGTGGTTAAACACCTACACGGTAAGATGTTTGTAACTGCTAGTGGTGGATTAACTGGGGGATACTCAGAACAAACTCTAGTAAAGTTAGCTCAAATTGCTAAAGAGAATAAAGTCAATGAGATACTAATAGAAAAGAACTTTGGTGATGGTATGTATTCAGAGTTATTTAAACCTGTACTACAAGCAATACATAACTGTCTAGTAACAGAAGTGAGCCATAATACTCAAAAAGAGAAGCGTATAATAGATACCCTAGAGCCTGTGTTAAACCAACATAGGTTAGTGTTTGACTATGGGGTAGTTAAAGAAGACCTAAGACCTTATCTAGATGGCTCATATGACCCTAAGGCTTTTGAATATACTTTGTTTTACCAACTAACTCGTATAACAAAAGATAGAGGAAGCCTAAAGCACGATGATAGACTAGATGCCCTCGCTATGGCTGTAGCATACTGGGTAAAGATAGCTAGTATTGATAGTAAAAAGCTACTAATGGATTATCAAAGAAGGGTTGATGAAGAACTCTTAAATGAGTATATGAAAGATATAACTGGGGCTAAGTACTCAAATAAAAAGAGATACGCTAAAGTTATATAGGCTCATAGAAGCCATAGAATAGCCCTAAAATAGCTAAATACCCTTTAGGCTATACCTAGATATACCTAAGGGGTTAAAATGGATTTAAAGGCTATTTATGGTATTTTAAGTTTTATAAGATTATAATATATCTATAGATAACACTAAAGGAGAATAAATGGAGAAAGTAGCTAAAAGAAAACTTGTAAAAAAAGAGCTTACTAAAGCAGAATTAGCTGCAAAGATACAAAGACGCCTAAAAAGAGTAAGTGAAGATTTAGCAATATCCATAAAAGAGCTAGATACAGACTTAGATTATAAACTAAGAGAGGAAGCTTGGGAAGTTTGGCATAGTTATGACAAAATAAAGGATAGGCTCATAGAAGCCACAGAACGCCTCACAAATCACTAAAGAACCCTTGGGGTATATCTAGGTATGCCCTAATGGTTAAAATGGATTTAAAGGCTATTTATGAACTTATTTAAATATAGTCTATTTTTTAGTATATTAAACACTGATTTTATCACTAAAAATCATACCCTTCAAATGCCCTATTTATGGGGGTGTCCCATATGGGGGAAGGGAAAGGGAAAGATATACTATAAAATATACTATAGAATAAACTATAAGATATACTATAAGATACCTAGAGATTAGTCTAGGGTATCCTTTATGATATCTTAGGTTTAGTCTAGGGTGTGCTTAAAGATATCTTAGGGGATACTCTAGTCTATCTATGGGATATCCCTTTCTTGATTTATATATTAATTTATAAAAGAGAATATATAATACACTCTCTCTAGATAGCCCATAAAAGCCTTTGGATAGCTAAGGGATACCTAGGTATAGCCTAAAGTGTCTTTAGCGATTTATGAGCCATTTAAGGCTATCTAAATTATTACACGAGACCACCCACAGCTCTGAGAATTTTATCTGCAAAGGGGGTGGTAGTTTCCACTTAATATCTACGGATATTAACCGAACTTAGGTTTGGACTATTTTTACCAATTACAAACTGCTAATTGGCTCGAAGCTTTATATGCTTTGTAGGTCGCCCAGCTGGGGTTCTTTAGGGTGATACTTTTCACCCATTAGCTCAACTACCACTGGTAGTAAGAGGTGGTCAGAAGTCGCCGTAGTACTTCACCATAAGGGTGGGAGCTTTACCCACCTTAATTTTATTCTTACACATTACTTCTTCTTATTTTGGGATATTTTGAAGTATTTTTGGGATTTCCTAAGGGGGTGTAAAAAATTGGAAAAAATATTTGAAACACTTAATAAACGCTCAATCGGCGAGCGTTCCCCCTTGCCCCCTTTGGAAATCTTAAAGAAACCTTAGGAAAAACTTAGGCTAATCTTAATAACAATCAGGGGCTAATCCTTGCAAACCTAAAAGCCCCTTAAGATTACGCTAAAAGCCTTAAAAAATATCCCTTTAAATTACTTCTGAACATACTCAACACACTTTAAACGCCCTTAAAATGGGCTAATTCATCGGATAAAATAAACGATTTTAGAATAAATCGCTAATTTTTTGCTATATTTTTTGATTTTTTTGTATAAAAACCTTGACTTTATGCTAATTTTATGCTATAATTATATCAATTAAAAAGAAAAGAAAAGCATTAAAAGAAACCTTAAAAAAGGGCTTTTAAAAGTTTTCAAATCTTTTTAAAAAAGTTGTATAAAATCCTTGACTTTAGTTGGATTTTATGCTATAATAACATAAATTAAAAAAGAAAAGGAAAAAAGATGGAAACCTTAAATAAGTTTAAGGAACGCTTTGTAGAAAGTGGTAGGCTGTTTAGTGAATTGACAAGCAAAAAACAAAGAGTTTCAGGTAAAAGGGGCGGTTATTTTTATGTAGCCTTATATGATATAATACAGGATAAATGGGCTTTAGTAGCTAACCACAAAGCTGGATATCCTTGCTATAGCTTAGACGACAAAGGCACGCCGATTGTTATATATTTAGACAAAATGGGAAATATTAGACAAAGGGTAATAAAACAAGAAATGTTTAATGAAATCTTAGAGACTTCGGAAGGCTCTCAAGATTTTAGGGACAACTTGAGAGCATCTCAAAAAATTCTGAAATCTAAGTATAACCTAGAATTCATTAAACCTAGCTTAGGTTATAATTTAGATGACTTACCATACAGTTGCCAAAAGGGTAAAGGCAGGTTTTTTAAATGGTGTGATGATATAGCCGAGATGGCTCTATTAAAGAACAATGAAGGTAAAATTGTGGCTAGATGTTTAATATGGGATAAAGAGAATATTAAACACAATGGGGAGCCGTGCTTAAATAATTTGGCAGATAGGCTCTATGGTAATGAAAGTATTCATAGAATAGCCCTTAAAAATGAGCTTAAAAAATTAGGTATAGAAAGTATGTGGGAAAGAGATGGGGAAGATGATATACCTTTTAAATATAGGGAATTTAACTTACATTTACCTGAAGATATAAAAGAAGCGTTAGATATATCCATTGAAGACAGGGAAGCCCCCTTTTTAGATACCTTTAATCATTATAATGAGAATGAAGGGGTGTTATATAGTTTTCATTGGTCAAACAGATTGGGGTATGAGTGTTGCGAATGGGACGGCGATACAACGAAAGTTTTATTAGATACTAGCGGCTATACAATGACTGATGATGATGAAGTTTGGGACGATTACAACGAATGCTACATTAGTAGGGATAATGCCGTGGAACCTATCAACTTTGATGGTATCGCTCATATGGATAACTGTATATATAGTGAATATCACGAGGGTTATTTATTAGATGATGAAGATTTAATAGCCGTTAATACCGTTGATGAATGTTATGACTATGATTATACATATGTGGGCAGTGGAGTGCAATTAGTAGAAATAGGCGACAGTGTTTATTTTTTAGATAGTTTAAGAACATATGGAGCCTAAAGAGTATAGGGGGGCATAGCCCCTTTTAATTAAATGTTAAGAAATGAAAGGATAATAAAATGAATGAATTTATAAAATTATTGAATATTAATCAAAGTGAATTAGCTAAATATATATTAAATTATTTAGATAGAATTAAGGCGAAAGAATATTATAATATTAAGCGTATTGATAAGGCTGGCATCTTAGTAACTCCCAAAGGAAACCGAAAGTATCCCTTGATTTGTGCTCATTTAGATACTATAAATGACCATAAATCCAAAGAATTACCTAAGCTTAATATAAAAGGGGACTACATATCCTTAGCTAGTGATAGCCCTTGTAATTGCTTAGGGGGTGATGATAGGTGTGGTGTATATATAGCACTATCTTTGATAAAGGATAGAACGCCCTATGGGTTTGGGTTTTTCTATGATGAAGAGATAGGGGGTGTGGGTAGTGGTATAGCTAGCCCTTTAATAAACAATTTAGACGGCGTTACGGCTTTTATAGGGCTAGACCGAAAGGGGTGTGATGAGTTAGCCTTATATGGTTATAATAATAGTGAATTGATAGCTTTATTCGAAAGTAATGGTTATTTTAAGGCAAGGGGGAGCTTTACCGATGCTAGCAATTTATCATCTTTGAGTGATAAGGGCTTGGCGTGTGTTAATCTAAGTGTAGGCTATTATAATGAACATACTCTAAAGGAAACTATTAATATAACGGCGATGAATAGAACCTTAGCAGTTTTAAAATCTATGGTTGATGAGCTATCATCTAAGCCATTTTTGATAGAGAATTCTATGATTTATGGTGGGCTATATCAGAGTGAATTGTATTATTATGGTGATGATATATATAACTATGGTGTTGATGATATTTATAACTATGATGATGATGATACCGAAGAACTGGAGCAATGGTATATCGAAGGATATAATAAAGCTATGGAGCAAGGTTATGAAATATCCAAAGCTGAACTATCTAAAGAGAACCTAAAGGGAGCTGAACCGTGGTATATAGCTTATATCAATGGTTTTAAAGATGCTATATATGATATGAAGCATTGTATTGATTTTTAAGATAGCAAAAGGAATATAATGAGAGCAGCAGAAGTATTAAAAGTAATAAAAACTAGGCAAAAAATTAAGTTGGCTTTTAGCCCCTTTTGGGCACTTTGTGGAATAGTAGTTATGTTTATAGCATTTTTATTTGAAGCCTTTAAGATAGCTACAGATTTTTATAATGAAGTAGGTGGGGTTAAAGGCTTTTTGGGGGCGGTTACTAAATATAAGTATAAACGCATTTGTAAAGAATGTGGAGCAAGACTATATCCACTTAGTGAAGCAGAAGTTAAGGAAGTGTTAGAAAAACAAGGCAATATAGAGCTATGCTTATGCTCTAAATGTAACAAAAAATAATACTAAAGGATAAGCAAGATGGCAATTATAAAAGCTCAAGGTGGGATAATAGAAGCCCATCACGCTGACCCTATATGGGTTAGGAAACATTTTAAGCACGATATAGAGTTGCTTAGAACAGGCGAACTACCAAAGAAATCTGATGAAGAAATAGCAAAAGCTAACGAATTGCTATTAAGAATATGGGCTGTGTGGGGCATAGCCTTGCTTGCTTGTATAGCCTATGGATATAACCCTTGGTTTATAGCAGTTATTGTAATTGGGTTTATATTCTGTATAGGGGCTACTGGGGTATTATCAGGGCACAACTCAGGGCGGTCATTATGGCTAACGGCTAGGAATAATGGCTTTAGATATGATAGTGATAGTGATGTTACCTACATAGCTCAATTGCAGTTAATGGGTTTGAGCTTAATACCAAAGGAACTAAAGGAAAAGGCTGAAGCTGATTGTAGAATACTAAAGGGGCATACTATGTATAGATATCCTATAACCTATGAGAAAATACATTTAAGTAGGCGTTGCCATAATTGGCTAAATGCTAAGATATCTTTTAAACTTGTTGATAGAGTTAGAACTATAGAAGTAACTACGAAAGATAGAAAAGTAGTTATAGAGATAGCAAAGCTAAAGAAATATGAAAAATATATACAAGGTATGGGGGGCTTTACGAATAATTTTGAGATAGACGGCAGGTCTTTTAATAAGCTATTTAGCTCTAAGGCTGTGTATAATGATGTAGGGGTTGTTTTAGATAGTGGTTATAGAAGCTCTAAAGCGGTTGGGATAAAACCACAGGCTTTTAGGGTGCTAGCTGTAATAATTTACCCTAAAATTAGTGATAATGATTATGGTGATTTTACAGTATATAAAGAGATAGAAGACTGGGAAATAGTAGAGTTAGTTGATGAAAGGTTTAATCCTGATGCATATAGAGCATTAGAAGACGATAAAGCATTAGATAAAGCAATTAAAGCAAAGTTAATATAAAGGAGAACAGAATGCAAAACATATATTTAGATAGGGTCAGTGAAGCTCTAACGCTTTTAAATAGATTAGATGAGTTTAGACCACCTACTAATGGTAATGGTAATGCTGTAAAAAGCTACTCTATAAAGCTTTTTATACTGTTATTTACAATAGCAAAACACGAAGGAGAAACACAGGCTTTCTATGCTGAGTTACTAGGCTGGAATAAGGCTAATACTAGCATTCACGCTAGATATCTCTATGATAATGGTTTTATAGGTAAAGCCTATGATGATAGAGATACGAGAAACTTAGCTAGAAAGTTATTTATAACACCAAAAGGAAGGGAGTTTATAGAAAGCTTATTAAGAAAAGAGAGAAGTTAAAGATGAAAATAAATAGTGAAGAATATAGAGAAATGTTTAAAAAGTCAATAAATGATGATTTAGAGAAGTTGAAACAAGAGAGCAAAGAATATTTCAGCTGTGATGATATATTGATATTACTTAAGATGTTATCAAGATATAGTCGTGGCGAAGAAGGCTCAAATATAATAAACATAGCTAATAAGCTAGATTTATTAATGCGAGATTTAAAACTGCTTGGTGAGAAAAATGCCTTGAATTATATAGAAAAGTTTATAAAAAATAATTGGAAGTGAGGTGAAAAATGAAAATAGTTAAAGTTAATAGATATGGTATATATTTTGACAATGGCTCAGAAATTACTTTTGAATATGACTTATGTTGCTGTGAGGATAATTATGCTGAATTTGAGTATTTAAAAGATGATAAAATATGTCTTAATACCAATTTTAAAGAACCTTTAGTTTTTGAAAAAACTAGAAATTATGGCTTTAGGTTTGGGAACAAGCCAAACAAAATGTTTTATGTACCTTGCTATTCTGAGCAAAATGGGGAATATGATAATTCATTACGAATTCTATATAATGACAAAATCGTGCTTGATGAAGTAGAAGCAGAAATTATAGAATAAACTTATTAAGAAAGGAGAGAAGTTAAGCAAAATTATAAGAGGGTCTTATAATATAAGCAAAGGCGATAAGGTATGTTTAAATTAAAAGATGGTCGCTACAAAAGCGACTTTTATATAAATGGTAAAAGATACCAAAGAACTTGGAACACCACTGATATAGAAGTGGCACAAAAATGCGAAAAGGATTTAAGGGTTAGCCTACAAGCAGCCCTATTAACACCTAAGCAATTAGGCTTTAATAATCTAGAGTGGTTATTAGAACCACCTAAAGAAACCAAACCCTTCTTACTAAGTGAAGCTAGGGATTATATGGTAGAGAGTGTGTGGCAATACTTGGAGGACAATAAAAATCCACCATCAAGGATTAACACTCTAATAAAAATGGTTGGTGATTTAGACCTATCTCTTATTACCACAGAGCTACTGATGAACTTAAAAAGAACTATGTTAATCAGCGGTGTAAATGGTAAGCGGTACAAAGAGAGAACCTTTAATCACCTATTAAGCACTCTTAGGACAACCTTTGAGACACTAGAGCGAACTGGGGTTTATGAGTTTAAGAATAAACCTAATTTTAAAAAGTTAGCAGCTAGTATAAGAGAGACTAAGATAGTATGCTATAGCGATGCTGAGATAAATGAAATAGCTGAGTACTTTAAGAGTATCAGCAATAAGACAGGCAGCCTAGTAGATAGAGAGATGTATGAGTATTTTGTAATTAACTCTAATCTAGGACTAAGACCAGCTGAATACTATGAACTTAGGGTAGGTGATATAGACTTAGAAAACAAGACTATTACCATCAGTAGAGCTTTAAAAACACACTCTACTACATTAAAAGTAGGGACTACTAAGAACGCTAATAGTAGAACCTTACCCTTAGGTGGCATAACCTTAAAACTTTTAAGTGATATATGCGATAGGGTTAATTTAGCTTTATCTTTAGATAGGTCAGAAGCTATGGAGTTATACCTGAAGGAACCTGAAGGATATCTGAAGGGAGTTTATTACTCAATAGCTAGGGGTCGTTACAAAGGATTAGATAGAGAAAATTATAAGAATTGTAAGATAAATAATTTGACACACAGCATATGTGTATCAAGGTGGAAAGATATGAATAAGGCTTTAGGTTTTGATAAGCGAATAAACGCTAAAGAGTATAACCAATATGCCTTAAGGCATACTGTAGCAAGTCGTTTGGTTAGCCTAAAGAAGTTCTCAGCTTATAGGTTAATGCAGTATTTGGGACATAAAAATATACAGAGTAGTTTGAAGTATGTCCATCTAAATATCGATGATATAAGAGATGGAATTGGTGTAGGTGTGTGCTAAAGATTATTGGTTGCGAGAGAGGGACTTGAACCCCCGACCCTCGGGTTATGAGCCCGATGAGCTACCACTGCTCCATCTCGCGTCATAAGAGGTGGATGGGGTAAGAGGATTCGAACCTCTGAATGACAGGACCAAAACCTGTTGCCTTACCGCTTGGCGATACCCCAATCTAAAAATGAGTTGGAATTATACTATATCTTTTGCCTTTTGTCAAGCATTTTGGCAAAAATTACTCAAAATTATCAAATTTATAATAAATAAATTTGCTTAATATTATAAAAATTTTTGATAAATGTAATTTTCATTTATTATATTATAAAGTTAGTTTAAGCTAGATCATAGTTTTATGATCCAGTTGACTATTAGAATTTATAGTTATATCCTAAATATAAGCCGTAGTTTGTCTCTTTTACATCTTTTAATTCAAATTTCGATACTTTTTTGTAATCTGTTCTGTCTGTTTTGAAGCCAAACTCTAGCTCGTTATTTTTATCGATTGAGTAAATTCCACCTAGTTTTGCACCTATTATCCAGCCATTTGTGTTAGCTTTGCCTTCGCCTTCAGGTTTTAATGTCAATCTAGAATAGCCAGTATATGGACCAACTGCTAGTTTAAAATTATCTGTTATAGATGGAGTATAGTCAGCTCCAACGATAAATTTATGAGTTAGCCATTTTAGTTTAAAATTGTCTCCATCTTCATCGACTTTTGTTTTGCTAGTTTGAAAATCATAAACATAAGAGCCATAAACTCTATACATATCAAAATCATAACCGCCTTTTATGCCAATTCCAGTTTGAGCTTTTTTGAAAGTTTCTTTTTCACCATCATTTAATTTCATTTTTAAATTTGATTTAAAAGAGTAATCACTCTCAACACCGATAAATGCACCCTCAGCAAGTGCAAACGAGCAGGCCATAGAGGCAACAAGACAAATTTTTAAAGTAGAATTTATCATTCTATCTCCTTATTTTAAAGTATTGAAGTGTAATTATACCACCCATTAATTTAAACTTAAATTACCATCAGTTGTTTTAAATTTTTTACGAAAATATTAATTTTTGTATTTAAAAATGAAAATTGAAATAATCATAAATTGATTTATCTCTTTTAAATTTTAGTATCAATTATAGATTTAATTTTCTTAAGATTACAAAGATGAATTTATAAAAATTGTTTATAGGTAAGATTTAGAGCGAATTTGCCCTAAATCTTTAGCGGTATTAATGTAATTTAGACCAAATTTTGCGTTTCCAAGCCCAAGCAAATACGCTAAGAATAGCAAAATAGATCATAATATAAATACCAGTTGTCTCTCGCTCATCTTTTTTACTATCACCAGACTCTCTCATATACTCAATAACTTGCTTTTGTGCTTTCTCATTTAAGCCAACACGAGGCATAGATGTGCCTGGAAGCATTTTTTGAGTATCGTTGATAAAATTATTTAAATATAATTCATCTCTTGATCTAATATACATAGATAGATCTGGTGGGGTCATTCCTAGATAGTTTGATATGCTTTGTTTATTACCATTTGCAAATACATTTACATATTTCATATCATGGCATCTAGCACAAGACTCAACAAACACATCTCTATCGCTCATCTCTTTTGGTGCTATGCTTTTAAAGTATGCTACTAAATCGGCAACTTCTTGATTTAGATCGCCACCAGCACCATAGAATGCTGTCATAGGAAATGGATTTGTATCATTAAATTTATGCGTAACCTTTAATGCCATAGCTGGATCTTTGATAAGAGCAGCTAAGAATTTACCATCATAAAGATAACCAATATTGCTTAAATCTGGTGGAGCAATGCCATAAGCTTCACTAGCACTCTTATCATCCATAGCTGGTTCAAATCCTGCTGATTTTATACTATGGCACGCTGTACAGCCAGCTGCTACTACTAGATTTTGACCTGAAGTAGCATCGCCCTTAGCAAGATCAATGCTATTTATATCAGCCCAAAAAGAGCTATATTTTTCTAATTGAGCTTTAGCACTCTCTAAAGTCTTAGAAGCACCATCGATCGCAGTGGCATCACCGCTAGCTTGAGCAGCTTTTAAGGCGGTTTCAGCTTTTTCTACATTAGTCTTTGCTAGATTTATATCCTCTTTAGCAAAATCAAAATTTGCCGGTTCAACATGAGGGTGTAAAACTGAGTGCGCATAAGGCTCAACACCCCAATAAATAGCACCCGTAACAATGACTACAATTAAAAACGCTTTTAATTCTTTCATCTATTTGCCTTTCTTTCCTTGATTGTGATGATAGGAAGCACTACAAGTAGCAACACAAGGAAGCCAACTGATGAGAAGAATCCTATCCAAGCATTAAATCCTGTTGGAGGAAGTTTGCCATATACTGTTAGGATAATTAAATCAATTATAAGTAGCCAAAACCATACAAAAAAGCCTTTTCTTTTATGTGCTGGAGCCACGACATCACTTCTATCATATAAAGGCATAAAAAATAGCGAAATACCCGCAAAAGCCATAGCTAAAGCACCTATATCAGCTGCCTTTATAGGTCCAATATCAAAGAAGAAACCACGCAAAATCTCATATTGCCACAAGAAATACCACTCAGGATAGATATGAGTTGGAGTCTTAGCGGCATTAGCTGGGTCAAAGTTGATTGGATCCATAGCAAAATTAAAATGGAAGCTTACTAAATAGAAGAAGAATATCATAAATAAAGATACATAAAAGAAGTCTTTACTTAAAAATCCAGGCCAAAATGGGATAACTTTTGAATTTACAGTATCGCCTTTTAGATATTTTTCAGCTTCAAGCTCAAAATCTATCTCTTCACCTTCAAGGTTATTTACATGTGGAACTCTTAGAGTATAAAAATGCACCCCTATAACCATAATAATAACGATTGGTAGCAAGCATACATGAAGCATAAAAAATCTTGTAAGTGTAGGATCGCTAACTGCATAATCCCCTCTAATCCACTCAACCAACGCATCACCAATAAATGGAATTCCACCAAACAATTGAGTGATAACTTGTGCTGCCCAGTAGCTCATCTGCCCCCATGGTAGCATATATCCGCTAAAAGCTTCAGCTGAGAATATCAAGAAAAGCAACATACCGCTAATCCAGATCATCTCACGACCCTTTTTATACGAACCATAGTAAATTCCAACAAATGCGTGGATATAGATAATTAAGAAAATTACAGACGCTGCAACTGCGTGAATATGGCGCCATAGCCAACCATACTCGACCTCTTTCATAATAGTGTAATTCACACTATCAAATGCCAAATTCGCATCTGGTTTATAATACATTAAAAGCAATAAACCGCTAATAAAAAGCAGAGTAAATAAAACGGTTAAAACCACGCCCATTGCCCAAAGAAAGTTAATATTTTTTGGTATCCAATACTGCCCTGCTAATACATTCCATAATTTTGTAAGAGCTATACGCTGATCAAACCAATCTCTTACGCTTGTAGCTTTTGTAATGTGTGCCATAAATCCTCCCTTATGCTGTTGCGACTAATTTTTTGTACTCAGGCCCCTCTTCGCCTAGCACAAGCTTAGTCCCATCAATTTTAAATGGTGGAATATCCAGCGGACGAGGTGGCGGCCCAAACACATTCATGCCATCAGAATTAAACTCACCACCATGACAGGCGCATTTAAACATCTTATCACTAGCACTCCAGCTAGGTATGCACCCAAGGTGAGTACAAAGACCTATTGTAACTATATAGTTTTCATTTCCTACAACTACATCTCTTGAAGGATTAGCCTTCATACTCTCATCTTTTTTGATGATAAAAATAGGCTTTTTACGCCACTCTACTTGGCGAAATTCGCCAGGCTGCATAGGGCTTAGATCTACTGTGGTAAAACCAGCTGCCTTAACGCTAGGAAGTGGATCCCAAGACTTTTTCATCCCAACCAAAGCAAAAGCACCGCCCACAGCTGCGACAGCACCAAATGCCATTCCGATGAAATCGCGTCTTTCTTGCTTTTGAATAGACATTTTTTTCCTTTCTATTATTTTGATTATTGCCACTAAATTTAAGCTAACTTTTATATTATAAAAGCGAAACTAAACCCATAATTCTACCATTTTAAAGTTAAAATTTTATTTAATTAGAATTAATTTTAGTAAAGAAATTAGCTAGGCTCAAAGCTTAGCTAAATTTATGATGTTTAATAGCAATATGCAAAATATCTATGGCTGCTGGGGTGATTCCGCTGATATTTGAAGCTGCCGCAAGAGTTGGTGGAGTAAATTTAATAAGCTTTTCAACCACCTCATTACTCAACCCGCTAATTGATTTAAAATCCAAATCGCTTGGGATTTTAATATCCAAAAGCCCTTTCATCTTCTCAACTTCTATGTGTTGCTGGGCGATGTAATGGTAGTATTTTGCCTCTGTTAGAATTTGGTTTATAGACTCTTTGCTTAAATTTTCAAAGAATAAATCAAGCTTTCTAAGCTTATCTTCATCAAAGCTCTTTCTAGCTACCAATTTTTGTAGCGTTATCTTCTCATTTATTGGCTCTTCGCCCATATCTGCTAAAAACTCAAGAGTATCTTTATTTGGCGTAATCTCATTAGTAAGCAAAAGCTCCATCGCTTTTTGCAATTCATCTTTTAAAGCCACAACCTCATCATAAGCCTCTTTTGGTAATAATCCTATATCAAATCCATATTTGCTAAGTCTTAAATTTGCGTTATCTTCCCTTAAAAGTAGCCTAAATTCCGCCCTACTAGTAAACATTCTATATGGCTCTTTTGTCCCTTTTGTGACTAGATCATCTATTAAAACACCTATATAGCTCTCATCTCTGCGAAGTATCAATGGCTCTTTATTTTGTAAATTTAAAGTAGCATTAATCCCAGCCATAAGCCCTTGAGCCGCAGCCTCTTCATATCCTGTAGTTCCATTTATCTGCCCGGCTAAATATAACCCACTAATCTTTTTTGTCTCTAGTGTGTGCTTAAGCTCGGTTGGATTGACATAATCATATTCTATAGCATATCCATGACGGACAATAATCGCATTTTCAAAGCCCTTAATCGACCTTAGCATTGCTACTTGCGCATCATATGGAAGTGAGGTTGAAAAGCCGTTTATATAGTATTCAGTAGCCTCTAGAGTTTGAGGCTCTATAAATAGATGATGGCGCTCCCTATCTCCAAAGCGATTTATCTTATCTTCGATGCTTGGGCAATACCTTGGCCCTACCCCTTCTATCTGCCCTGTAAATAGTGGAGCTCTATTGAAATTTGATCTTATAATATCATGCGTGGTTTCATTGGTATAAGCTATATAGCATGGGAGCTGCTTTTTGCTCCAATTTTTACTTCTAAAGCTAAATGGCTTTGGATTGGTATCGCCATCTTGAATTTCCAAAACGCTAAAATCAATCGAATTTGCTAATACCCTTGGGCAAGTCCCAGTCTTTAATCTACCCATTTCAAGCCCAAGAGATGATAGTGAGCTTGATAGCTCTTTTGAGCTTAATTCCCCTACACGACCAGCTTCAAGCTTATTTGTGCCCACATGGATTAAGCCATTTAGGAATGTTCCTGTTGTTATGATGAGTTTATCACAGCTATACTCATTATCTAAGTGGGTTTTAACTCCTATAATTTTTGAATTTAATGTTAAAATCTCAGTAGCGATCTCTTGAGTGATCTGTAAATTTGGAGTATTTAAAAGCAAATTTCGCATATAAATTCTATATCTATCCATATCGATTTGAGCTCTACTACCACGCACGGCTGGACCTTTGCTCTCATTTAATAGTCGAAACTGAATCCCACACTCATCAGTAGTAAGACCCATTTGACCGCCTAAAGCATCTATCTCTTTAACCAAATGCCCCTTAGCTAATCCTCCAATAGCTGGATTACAACTAGCTGCGCCTATTTGCTCTGCTAAGATGGTTATAAGTAGGGTTTTAGCTCCCATTTTAGCCGCAGCTAAGGATGCCTCAATCCCAGCGTGTCCTCCACCAACTACGATAATATCATACTTCATAATTTGCCTTGTAATTTTTAGGGGCGATTTTACCTAATTTATAGTAAAAGATTTATAAATTGAATCTTGTATTTTTGGTTGAATTTAGAAAAAATAGCTATAATTTGGCTATTTAAATTTGGGGTGATTATGTTTAATGGTCTAATTCGTGAGATTGGCATTGTGCGTAGCTTTGATGGTAAAAATCTAAGCATAAAGGCTACTTATAAGCCAAATTTAGGTGATAGTATAGCTGTAAATGGCGCTTGCTTGAGTGTGACAAACATTGATAAAGATGGATTTGTAGTAGAATTAAGTAGCGAAAGTGCTAATATATTAGCCTTAGAAAATTATAAAGATAGGGTTCATATCGAGCCAGCTATGAGGATTGGCGATAGGATTGATGGGCATTTAATGCAAGGCCACATAGATGCAATTGGTGTGATAAAAAGCATTAAGAGATTACAAACTGGGGTGGATTTTATCATAGAATTGCCAAATGAAATTTTACATTTAGTTGCTAATAAAGGGGCTATCGGAGTTGAGGGTGTGAGCTTAACCATTAATGATATTAGCTCAAATTTAATGCGTCTAACCCTAATCCCTATAAGTATGAAAGATACGCTATTTGGAGAGTTTAAAGTAGGTAGGAGAGTTCATATAGAAAGTGATATTTTAGCTCGTTATATTGATAGAATTTTAAACTCAAAAAGCCAAGCTCTTACTTGGCAAAAGGCTGATTTTTATGCTAGTATCTATTGATGATGATAAAATAATTGCTGGATTTACAACTAAATTTGGCGGAGTTAGCAATGGAGTTTATGAGAGTTTGAATTTAGCTTATCATGTCGGCGATAGTAGCCAAAATGTAAGGCAAAATAGAGATATTCTAGCTAGTAAAATTGGGGCTAAAAATTTAATTTTTATGGAGCAGATACACTCTGATTTTGTGATGGAGTATAGTGGATTAAATTTGCCACCTTGTGATGCGATTTTTACCCATTTAAAGGGCGTTGGGATTTGTGCTATGGTGGCTGATTGTGCTGCGGTTTTGCTCTATGATAAAAAGCTAGGTGTAGTTGCTGCTATCCACGCTGGTAGGGCTGGAGTAGTATCAAAAATAGTTAGCAAAACTATCGATAAAATGGGCTCAAACCCTAAAAATATAAAAGCCATAGTCGGACCAAATATCAAAAAAAATTGCTATGAGATAGGGGATTTGGATCTTGGGGAATTTAATAAATTTAAAGATAATGCTAAATTTGATATAAATGGGGCTTTGAGAGCTGAGCTTAATACTCTTGGGGTGGTAGATTATGAATTTAGCGATATTTGCAACCATTGCGATGAGAGATTTTACTCATATAGAAGGGATAAAATCACAGGTAGATTTGCTGGATTTATAATGTTAAAGGGGTGAAAATGTATGAGAGATATACAGATATAGAGCTTTTAAAAATTTCGCAAAATGCTAGAAATTATGGATTAGAATTTGGAGAAAATATCGCACTTTTAGAGCTATTTTTCAAGGCTAAAAATTTCGAAATTCAAGGCGATGATTTAGAAAAAATCGCCCAAATATTTAACTCATTAGAAAATATAAAAGAGAAATTCCAACTCAGCAAATAATAAGTTAAATTTAGATAGAATGCCACCTTCATTTCACATACGCTAATCCTTGTTTAGTTGCAGCAAATGCCGCTGTTAAGGAGCGTAGAGGGAATAAACTAAATTTAATTTTTAAGGAGAAACTCATGGTAACTATGAGAGATTTACTAGAGTGCGGTGTGCATTTTGGTCACCAAACAAGACGCTGGAATCCAAAGATGAAAAAATTCATTTTTGGCGAGAGAAAAGGCATTTATATAATAGATTTACAAAAAACTATTAGATATTTTAGATACACATATAATATAGTAAGAGACGCCGCAGCTGAAGGCAAAACTATACTATTTGTCGGCACTAAAAAACAAGCTGGTATCGCAGTAAAAGAGTATGCTGAAAAATGCGGTATGCCATATGTAAATCACAGATGGCTTGGTGGTATGATGACGAATTTTGGGACAATTAGACAATCTATAAGAAAGCTTGAAGTTATAGAAGCTATGGAAGAAGATGGCTCTATAAATTTATTAACTAAAAAAGAAGCCCTAATGCTTCGCCGTAAAAAAGAGAAATTAATCGCAACTCTAGGCGGTATTAGAAATATAAAAACACTTCCTGATATGATATTTGTAATCGATACAGTAAAAGAGAAGATCGCCATTGCAGAAGCTAACAAATTGAAAATACCAGTTGTAGCACCAATCGATACAAACTGCGACCCAGATATTATCGACTACCCAATTCCAGGCAATGATGATGCGATAAGGAGCGTTCAACTATTCTGCCAAGAGATGGCTGAAGCGATAAATGAAGGTAAGGCTCTAAGAGATCAAGATGAGACCATAGAAGAGATAGAAGCTCCAACTCAAGAAGAGAAAGATGAAGTATTAGCAGAAGCTATGTTTGAAAGCGAGGAAGAGTAATGGAAATTAGCGCAGGTATGGTAAAAGAGCTCCGTGAAAGCACCGGAGCTGGTATGATGGACTGCAAAAAGGCTCTTCAAGAAGCTAATGGAGATATGGAAAAAGCAGTTGATATACTAAGAGAAAAAGGTCTTGGTAAGGCTGCTAAAAAGGCTGATCGCCTAGCTAGTGAAGGTCTTGTAAGTGTGGTTGTAAGTGATGATAATAAAACAGCAACTATCACAGAGATTAACTCTGAAACTGACTTTGTGGCTAAAAATGCAACCTTTGTCGATCTAGTTAAAAATACAACTCTTCATGTACAGACAAACTCAATCACTACAGTTGATGAGCTAAAAGAGTCTAGCATAGGCGGAGTTAAATTTGAAGAGTATTTCCAAAGCCAAATCGCAACTATCGGCGAAAATTTAGTTGTAAGAAGATTTGAAACTATCAAAGTTAGTAAAAATGGGATTGTAGCTGGATATATCCACTCAAATAGCCGTGTGGGCGTTCTTATTGGTGCGGCTTGTGATTCTGAAGAGACAGCTAGTAAAATCCACGATTTCTTAAGAAATCTTTGTATGCACGCAGCTGCTATGAAGCCTCAAGTCATCAGCTATAAAGAGTTTGACCCTGAATTTATAGAAAAAGAGTATCTAGCTCTTAAAGGTGAGCTTGAAAAAGAAAACGAAGAGCTAGTTCGCCTTAAAAAGCCACTTCACAAAATACCAGAATTTGCTAGCCGTGCTCAATTAAGCGATGAAGTAATAGCTAGAGCAACTGAGAATTTAAAAGAAGAGCTAAGAAAACAAGGCAAACCTGAAGCCATCTGGGATAAAATCCTTCCAGGTCAAATCGATAGATATATAGCAGATAATACTCAATTAGACCAACGACTTACTCTTTTAGGGCAATTCTATGTAATGGATGATAAAAAAACTATTGAGCAAGTTATCACTGAAGAGGCTAAAAAACTTGGCGGTCAAATAGAAATCGTAAGCTATGTAAGATTTGAAGTAGGTGAAGGTCTAGAGAAAAAGAGCGAAGACTTTGCAGCTGAAGTAGCCGCTCAAATGGCTTAATAATGCTAAAAGCGTTGAATTTATCTCATAAATTTGACTATCAGCTTTTTAATAATATAAACTTAGATATAAAACCAGCTACCACCACCGCTATTATGGGGGTAAGTGGTAGCGGTAAATCTACAATTTTACACATTCTATCCACCCTTTTAAAACCAGTTAGCGGTGAAGTTATATACAATGATAAATCGCTTTATAATCTAACTAGCGATGAGCTTTTAAAAATTCGCAGATATGACTTTGGCATTATCTTTCAAGCACACTATCTATTTAAGGGGTTTAATGGGTTTGAAAATATCGAGCTTGCTACAATACTAAGCGGTCAAAAAATAGAAGCAAAACTATTAAAAGCTCTAAATATAGATAAGGTAATAAATCAAAAAATAGGCGAACTTAGCGGCGGACAGCAACAAAGAGTTAGTATCGCTAGAGTTTTAGCTAAAAAACCTAAAATAATATTTGCAGATGAGCCAACTGGAAATTTAGATCAAATAACCGCTAAAGAGGTAATGAGCGTAATATTTGACTATGTAAAGAGCAATGAAGCTGCTTTGGTATTAGTAACTCACGATGAATATATGGCTAAATTATGCGATGATAGCTATCAATTAGCTAACTACACTCTAACTAAAATTTGATAATTATTAGGTTTATTTATAATTTTTAATAGAAATATAATGTATCCTTTATTAATTCTTAAATATATTTTTAAAATCTATATATTTTAAGTATAATTTAATATATAAATAGATAATATTGTAAAAACTATTTTTAAGGATATAAAATGGTAAGAATGACAATGCTTCAACATGCTTGTGTGCCAAAGGAGCTTCATCAAACATATGATCTATTAAAAATACTAGAAAAACAAGAGGAAGGGAAAAAAGATAATAAAGATGATAAAATCAAAGTTGAACTTAGTAGTAGTACGATAAATCAAACTACTATTAATAGCGATAATAAGCTAGATATTTTGGCTTAATATATAAATTTATAATTTATAGCGATTATCTATCTATAAATTATAAGATTTAAATTAGCAATATTATAAATTTTATTTATAAAGCTTTGTAAAAAAATAGAGCTAAAAGCTTGGATTACCAAACCCAATAATCCAGCCTAAGCTACCAAATAGATTAAATCACGCATAAATTTATCTTTTTACTACCCTGCATGGATTTCCATAGGCTAAGCTACCTTCTAAAATATCTTTAACTACGACACTTCCAGCACCTATGACTATATCTTGCTTTATTTTAATCCCTTGAATTACGCTACTTCCTATCCCTATCCACGATCGTTTGCCAACGCTTACAGCACCGGCTATAGCTACCCCTGGGCAGATATGAGCAAAATCATCTATTAGACAATCATGCTCTATTATAGCACCGCTATTTACGATAACTCCACTTCCAATTACGCTATTAGCATTTATTATCGCTCCTGGCATAACCACGCTTCCAACGCCGATTTTAACACTATTAGATATGATGGCTGTAGGGTGGATTAGCGTAATTAACTCAAATCCGCTTGATAAAACCAAATTTTGTACTCTCGCTCTAGCCTCAGCATTGCCAATAGCGATTATAACTGGATATTTTGGTAGATTTGGGCTAAATTTCAATCCATCATTATCATCTAAAAATATCAAATTCTCATATCCATTTGCCCTAGCAATATCAGCTACGACCTTAGCATGACCGCCATTGCCATAGATATAAAGGCTAGTTGCAGCCATTGAATTTCTCCGTAGTTGCCATACCATCTTTATTTACTCCATCTTTTTTTATCACCTTTTTGATGGTTTGTATGGCGATTTTTATATCTAAAAATAAGCTTAAATTATCAGCATAAAATGTATCAAATTTAAATTTCTCCCCCCAGCTTATAGCGTTTCGCCCATTTACTTGAGCTAGACCTGTGATACCTGGACGGACATTATGGCGGCGTTTTTGCTCCTTTGAGTATAGCGGTAGATACTCGACTAAAAGCGGTCTAGGTCCTATAAAGCTCATATCGCCTTTTAATACATTAAAAAGTTGTGGTAGCTCATCTATGCTAAGCGCTCTAATCTTTTTGCCAAATTTGCCAAGGCGAATCTCATCGCTTAGCAAATTCCCATCACTATCTCTCTCATCACTCATTGAGCGAAATTTGTAAATTTTAAATATCTTTTCATCCTTGCCAGGACGAGACTGGGTAAATATCACAGGAGAGCCAAGCTCTCTTTTGATAGCAAAACAGGCCCATATCATCACAGGCAAGGTCAAAATAATCAAAATCAAAGCACCCAAAATATCAAATACTCTTTTAAAAAAATATCTATACACCTGCTAATGCCTTATAAAATTTAATATATTTTGTTGTTATAAGAGGTTGATTATAATTAGCCAATACTATATCTCTAGCATTTTTACCCATCTTAGTAGCTAATAAGCTATCATCTAAAAGAGTTGCTATCTTATTTGCTAAATCGACTGGATCTCTTATCTTGCAAATTAAGCCACTAACGCCATCATCTATAGCCTCCACGCATCCATCGCAGTTGCTTACAACTGATGGTTTAGCCATACTCATAGCCTCTAAAATAGTGCGAGCAAACCCCTCTTTATAACTTGGCAAAACAAACATATAGCAAGATACTAGCATATTTGCTATCTCATCACTCCAGCTTATGTGGGTTACATTGGTGCTAGATAAAAAGCTCTCATCAATGCTTGATGGATTATTAGGGTCGCTTGAGCCTACAAATACAAATTGACAATCATCTCTATCTTTTAATATCCTAGCTGCTTGGTAAAACTCCATAACACCTTTATCTTTTAATGCTCTAGCTACCATTAATATAATTTTTTTATCGCTATTAAAGTTATATGGATTGAGAATTTGTGGGTTAAATTTATTTGCATCCACGCCTACGCTTTTTATGCGAATGACCTTACTCTTTGGGATTAGATGATGATTTAGCATATAGTTTGGATCTGAATCATTAACAAAAATTGTAGCATTTGAGAGTCTAAAAGTGATAAAATATAGGATTTCAATAATATATCTAACAGCTATATTTTTAAATGAATTTGATGTGTAAAAGCTACCTAGCCCTTCAACTAAATTTACTATATATTTTATACCAGCTCTTTTAGCGGCTAGTGTGCCAAATATATTTGATTTGTGAGCTGAAGTTTGGATTAAATCCAAATTTAATGATTTTAATAATTTTGTTAAATTTTTTGTATCTTTAAACACCCTAAATGGATTTAAACTAGCCTTATCAATATCATAATTTATAAGCCTAAATTCCGCTTTAATCAGCTCATTATAACTACCCTTTGGCACAATAGCGATCACCTCATGCCCTAAATCCTTTAAAGCTTGCATAATAGGCAATCTAAAGTGATATATACTCATATCTGAATGGGATAAAAATCCTATTTTCATAGTGCTACCTTTTTAATTTATATACCTTAGCAGTTGGGTCTAATATCACAGGCTCAAATGGCGTTTTTTCATAATTCTCAAGCACATAAAGCTGGATAAAAGTGCTATTAAACATCTCCTTATCAAGCAAGATAAATCGCCCATAATCAACCATATAAATCAGATAAATATCAGCTAGATTATCTATATTGTGTATGCTCTTACTAAGTTTCATATTCTCATCATATTTGGTTTCTATGTAGCTATTTACTCTAAATTTTTGACCATTTAAATCGATATAGGTGGCGTCATTTGAGATTATTATCCCATTATTTAGAGCAATTCCATCTTTTATTTGAGTGAAATTTGTAGCCACTACAAAGAACGGATCGGCCCACTCCTTGCCATTTAATAGATCCAAACGAGAAAATTTGCTAACTATAGGGAATATTCCTAGCATTCTATCTGGCAAAAAGTAGTATATATCGCGACTTTTTTGCGGTAGATTAAATTTATCAATTTTAATATCGCTTAAAAATTTAGTTAAATCACTATAGTTATAATCTTTTAAGATTTGCTCTAAATTTTTGCCACCATAATCCTTCTCATAGCCCATTTGTGTATATTCTACCTCAAGTCTAGCCATATTGGCTGAGCTACTTGGTGGCATAGTTAGAGCATAACTAACTGCGTAATTCTCCCTGCCTAAATGCTTTCCACCATCAATTAGCGTCTTTGTATCGCTATAATATCTAATCACATATCCATAATCCCACCAAGCTAAGGTATAATCCTCCCTATCAGCTACCTTGCCTAATCTATCTAAAACGCTTACTTCTGTATTAAATAGCACACTTGATGGCTTATAATAATATATGTGTACAAGCGATGGGATTAGGGCTAAAACGCTTATAATCCCAGCTATTAAATTTAATCTTTTAACTTTTAATCTCTCAAGCATATAAAAAAGCAAAAATCCAAATCCCATAGCTATAATCGGAACCGCATAAATAGTAAATCTCAACCCACCCTTAAGAGCTAAAAAGCCAAGTCCAACCATAGGAATAGCTACTAAAAAAATCTTAAATTTCCTACAAAGAAGTATATACCCTATCACCCCAGCGATAAATATAATCCAATGTCCGCTAATCCTTTGAGTAAATAGCCCTAAATCTATTCTACCTGATTCCATAATAGTCTGATTGACATTATAAAAATAAAATTCAACCGAACTACTATCTCCAAGACTTCTAAATAGATAAAATTTAGCTTGAAACCATATAGGATTTAATCCACCAAAGATCACAAAAAGCGATAAAACCAGCACAAAAAGCAAGCTCATCACCCTAAAATTTAGCAAATTTGACCTAAAATATATAAGCCCAAATAGCCCCAAAATCAAAGCCAATCTAAGCATATACCAAGCCGCACTAATAGCTAAAATCATAAATAAAATAGCCTGGTAATTACGCAAATTTTTACGCTCAAAAATCAGAGTATAAATAGCATAAAATATACTCATACCAACGCATAAAGTATAGCTAGATGGATACCACCAATTATACACTAGCATTGAAAAAGCGATGATTAAAAAAGATATTAAATCCCCTTTAAAGTGTAGCCTAATTAACCCCCAAATAGTAAAAAGCGGTAAAACGATAACAAGCATATCCGTATCATAATACCCAGCCATTGTGCGATTATAGTAGCTATTTGCGATAGAGCCAAGCAAACTAGCGACAAAAAACGCCTTAGCATAGCCAAATTCCCTACCTATTAATATCATCGGAATTACAATAAGTGAAGATAAAAATATACTTAAATACAATATAATTGTCTCTAGGCTAAATGGCAAAATTTTAGCTAATAAAAAAGTCAAGGTAGAAAGCGGTGCTCCATAGTAGCTAAGGTCATTTGGCTGATGAAAACCAGCTATCATATCCCTAGCACCCTCAGCATAAGCGTAGCCATCATTTGTACTTATCATTAATTGGTTATTCCATATAAAATCGCTATAGCTACTTGCCCATATCACCCACTCCATTCTGCATAATAAAGCAAAGAAATAGGCTATTAAAATAAATATTGTAATTTGGTATCTATTTAAAATTTGCATATATTGCCTCTAACTCATCTATAAGATTTTTTGCTACTATCTTTTTATCAAATTCTCTAGCCCTTATAATAGCGTTTTTTTCATAATATTTGACAAAATCTGGCTCATCGATCGCCCTTTGCATAGCCTCTTGCGTTGCTTTTTGATCGCCAGTAGGCACAAGATAGCCCCATTGATTATCCCCAATTAGCTCTCTAGCACCGCTTTTATGATCGCTTGAAATTACTAATTTTTCACACGCTAAGGCTTCTATTAAAGCATTTGAAAATCCTTCAAATAAGCTTACAAAGACAAAAGCATAGCATTTTGCCATATATTTATATGGATTGTTATCAAATCCTAGCAAAAATACTCTATTTTCTAAATTCAACTCCCTTATCAACGCTTCTAATTTACCCCGTAAAACTCCATCGCCTAAGATAATTAGCGATTTATCGCAGTTTTTTAATCCCGCATAAGCTTTGATTAAAAGCTCATGATTTTTCCCACTATCTAATCTTCCCACACTTAGGAAAAACTCCTCCTTAAACTCAACTAACTCACTAGCTTTTTTTTGAATATCTTCAATGTCAATTGCGTTATAAAGCACTTTCATCTTATCCTTGCTAATGCCAAAATTATCGCTTAAATCACTTAAATTCCCAAGGCTATTTGGATAGATGAAATCCGCCTTTGGATATAGCCATCTAAGTAAAAATTTGCTTATTTTAGACTTTAGAGTATTACTCGCATACAACACAGATGGGGTGGAGCACTCATTTAATACCAAGGGCTTTTTATCCCCAAAAATCCTAGCCAAAGCCGCTACATAGCAGGGGCGATTCATCCATACAAAGTGCAAGTTAGTCCCAAGCTCATCGCATAATTTTTTATATTTTAAAGCCAAAAATGGAAGTTTAGCAAATTTCAAAAATCCATTTTCAAATGGCTTTGAATTCTCCAAATAACAGATTTTAACAGAGTGAGGAATTTTATATGATATTGTATTATTCATCAAAACCAGATATACCTCATATCGCTTTATAAGCTCATTAAGTAGATTTGAGACCACTCTTTCAGCCCCACCGCCAGCCATTGAGTAGATAAATAGAGAGATTTTTTTCATTATTTTCCTTTTAACTCTTTGATTAGCTCCTCCCATTTAAGGACTATGCTTTGTGAGGAAAACCTATCTAAATTTATATTTTTTACTAAATTTTCTCTTAAATTTTCATCTTTAATCGCCCTTATGATAGAGTTGCTTAGTGCCTTTGGGCTAAAATCTTTAGCTATTAAAGCATCTATGTTATCACGCAATATCTCTAAAGCCCCAGCCGTTGGAGTGCTAATCCTAACTACTCCATAAGCTCCAGCCTCATTTAATACATTACCAAATGCCTCGCTAAGGCTAGGCAAAACCAAAATCTCTGCTCTTTGATATAGCTCTTCTATCTTGCTAATATGCCCTAAAAATTCAATATCTAGCCCCAAATTTTTAGCCTTTAGCTCAAGCTTTTTACGCTCACTACCATCTCCAGCGATTATAATCTTATACCCATTTAAAAGATTTTTATCTATTAAAGCAAGTGCTTCTAAATATAAATCATACCCCTTTACAGGCTCAAGCCTTCCCACGCTTAGGATTAGTTTCTCCTTTTTAATGCTATTTTGAGCTTTGAGATATAGCGGATTATATATAATTTTGCAATTTTTAACAAAATTATAATACTCCTTATCTACCTTGCTAAGCACTACTAAAGCATCGCAAAATCTATAGCTAATATCTCGTATTTTACGCCAAATTCGTGATTTTAGCAGATTATAACTAACATGCTCAGTAGCTATAATTTTAGGCTTTAAAAAGATAGTTGAGATAATCAAATTTATATTTGTTTGATCCATAAATGAGATGATTATATCAGGATTGCTCTTTTTTACATAGGCTCGGATTTTTAAAAATTTGCTAAATTTGCTTAGATAACTTCTATTTTCATAGATATTTAAATGCGTTAATTTACCGCTAATTTTATATAAATTTAAGTTCTCTTCAAAATAAATAGTCTCTATTTGATGATTTTTGCCAAGCTCACAGCTTAAAAGCTCCACCACCCTCTCAGCACCGCCATTTCTAAGAGCTGATATTACTAGCATTATTTTCACTTTATCGCCTTATTTATGAGATTTAGCCAATCTTGATAGATATTTTCTAAGCCAAATTTCGCCCTACTATTAAAGCCATTTTTTGCTAATTTATCTCTTAAATTCTCATCATTTATAACCAAATTTAACTTCTTAGCTAAGCTTTTAGGGCTAAAATCATCACTTATCAATCCATCTTCGCCATCGCAAATTAGCTCACAAGCCCCGATTGTAGGCGTAGCAACTCTAGCAACTTTATAAAAACAAGCCTCTATCAAAGCATTGCCAAGTCCTTCATTTCGTGAGCTAGATACTATGATTTTAGCTCGTTTATAGTGGCTTTGAATATCGCTAATTCTACCTAAAAATTTAATTTTATCACTACTAAACTCATCTTTTAATCTCTTAAACTCACCGCCATCGCCACAAATCTCAACTGCGTAATTGCCCAAATTACAATATTTAAGCGAATTTAAAAATATATCGCACCCCTTTATATTTTCCAATCTCCCTACAAATAGTATTAAATTCTCCTTTCTATCTTGACTTTTCCCATCAATATCGCCAAAAAATGGATTATATATCACAGATCTATTTTTCACATAGCTATAATATTGATAATCACTCCTACTAAGCACAGATAGCCCATCGCAAAGCGGATATAAGAGTCTTTTAGCTATTTTCCACTTCCAAGACAAAAGGCTATGATGGCTATGCTCGGTGATTATTAATCTTTGCTTTGAGCCTAAATTTGCCATCAAACAAAGCAAATTTGTGCTATCCATAAAGCTTATTATAATATCATACTTACTACTTTTAAAAATCTTTCTAAGAGCAAAAATCTTGCTAAATCGCTTTTTTAAATTTACCAAAAATCCGCCATTTAAAGCGGGTAAATTTATAATTTTAATACTTTTTTCAATCTCATAAAATGGCTTTTGATTATCAAATTTAATAATATCCACGCTATACTCATAGCTTAAGCGATTTGCTATTAGGCTAAGCACCCTCTCAGCACCGCCAAATCCAAGCGTAGTTATAACAAATCCAACTCTCAAAATCTCCCCCTAATCTTGCTTATCAAACTCGCCCTTTCCTTGCTACTAAGTATCATCACAAAAGCGATTAAATATCCAAAAATCAAAATAAAACCAAAATATAGTAAAAAATCAAACCAATTAGCGATATTTATCATATTTGAAACCGGATAGATAATAGCTACAATCAAAGCAAATACCATAAGATTTTTAAAATAAATAGGATAAAATGAGCCTAGCTTAAGACCTAAATTTGCCCCAGCATTAGCAATGTCAAATAGCGTAATCTTAAGCACAATTCCAACACTAATAGATATAGCTATCTCCTTTAACCCAAACTCAAAAAATATTAATCCAATAATTTGAATGCAAAATACACAAATAGCCATAAATAGCGTTACTAAAGCTGGTCGCTTAAGCTTATCTGTGATTAAATTTATACTAATTAGTGGTCTAGAACTAGCAAAAACAATAGATGGTAAAAGCGATATTAATACCAGCTCATAGATATACTCTATCTGGCTTAAACTCTTAAAAGGTAGCCAAAGCCTATAAAACTCATCAGCCAAAACCATAAAAACCGCAATCGGTGGCAACGCTATAAAACTTATGCTTTTAAGGGCTAAAATCACCTCATCTCTAAGCGGTTTATTATCTGAGTGTAGCTTAATAAATCGTGGATTCCAAGCCACTGCTGTTGTGATGACAAAGCTCTCAATAATCATAGTTACAGACCTTGATAGAGCCAAAATCCCCATACTAATAGCACTAATAAAGATATTAACTAAAAGCAAACTAACCCCGCTTAATAGCACCTGACTAAGCATATTTAAGCTATTAAATAGCCCACTTCTAGCTAGAACTTTGATGAATTTAATCCTAAAATATTTAGGGGCAAATTTCAGATTTAATCCAAATTTGCGGTTTAAAAATAGAGCGCTAAAAAATACAAAAATCGATGATATTAAAGCCGCCACCGCAGTATAATATATCATCGCATCAAAAAGATAAAATAACAAAAGAACGCTCATAGCATATATAGCAGTAGATATAGCATTTCTAATCGAGATTAGATACATCTGATTTTTGATAAAGGCATGAACGCTAAAAATAGCATTAAATAACCCAATACTAAAATTGACAAAATATATCGCCATAGTCATTCTAACATCGCTTAAAAGAGCATTTGAGATATTTATTATGGATTGAATTTCAATCAAAAATATAATTGATATAAAAGCTATAATAAGACTAAATCCAAAATTAGCCATCAAAACAGAGCTATAAAATTTAGAAGCTTTGATGAAGTTGCCCTTATGATATTCACAAGCGATAAATCTACTAGCTACGGAGTTGATTACAAGAGTAAGGATAAATCCGTAATTTACAAGCGAATTTGCCAAAGCTAAAAATCCATACGCCTCATCGCCTAAAACCTTTAAAATATACGGGGTTAAAAAGAAATTAATAGCCGTTTGCAAAGCAAAAACGACTATGGTAGTTAGCAAATTTAAATACATCTATTTAAGCGATATTTGCGAAATAAAATAAAATTTAACTGCCATAATTTTCCTTAAAAATTTATCTTTTGCATTTTAGCTAAATTTAGATAATTGATTGCTTATAATATTAATTTTAAAATCTTAATTTCATTTAAAGAGATGGTAAATTTAAGCCAAAATCCACATTTGATTTAAAAAGATTAATTTTTTACAATTATATATTAGATTTGGTCTTAAATTTAAGCCAAGATTAGATAATATTGTAAATTCTAAAATTTCCAAGGGATTAGATATGGATTATTTGGCACTAGCTAAAAAGTATAAAACTCCACTTTATATATATGATTTTGATCATATTACCGCTCAATATAATAAGCTAAAAAGGGAATTTAACGCTAGAAAGTCGCTCATTTGCTACGCTGTAAAGGCTAATTCAAATTTAAGTATTTTAAAGCATATTGCCACCCTTGGGGGCGGATTTGACTGCGTAAGTATCGGAGAAGTAAAAAGAGCCTTATTAGCAGGTGCTAGTAACTATAAGATAATCTATAGTGGCGTTGGCAAGAGCGATGAAGAGATCAAAGAGGCTTTAAATTTAGATATTTTAATGATAAATTTAGAGAGTTACGCAGAGATGCAAAGGGTGGAGATAATAGCTAAAGAGTTAAATAAAAAGGCTAGAATTTCAGTGCGAGTAAATCCAAATGTAGATCCAAAAACCCACCCATATATCTCCACAGGATTAAATAAAAATAAATTTGGCGTTAGCATAGATGAAGCTAGAAAAATCTACTTACACTCCCATAAAAGCGATCATTTAGACCCAGTTGGTATCCACTGCCATATAGGAAGTCAGTTAAGTGATATAAGCCCTGTTATAGAAGCGGCAAATATCGTTAGCAGCTTGCTTAGCGAGTTAAGAGTAGCTCAAATAGATATTAAATTTTTTGATATTGGTGGAGGGATAGGAATAAGATATAAAGATGAAAATGAGCCAAATTTATATGAATACGCTCAAGGGATTTTAGCCGCTTTAAAAAGACAAGATACCACAATAATCTGCGAACCAGGTAGATTTATAGTAGGAAATAGCGGCGAATTACTCACTAGCGTATTATATGAAAAAAGCAATGTAGATAAAAATTTTCTCATCGTAGATGCTGCGATGAATGATCTACTCCGCCCAAGTCTATATGATGCTTATCACGAGATAGTAGCCTTAAAAGATGGAGAAAAGAGAGTTTATGATGTGGTAGGCCCAATTTGTGAAAGCGGGGATTTTCTAGCTAAGGATATAGAACTTCCAAAGTTACAGCACGGCGATTTATTAGTTATCAAATCAGCTGGAGCATATGGATACTCAATGTCTAGCAACTACAACACAAGAGGTCGTGCCGCACAAATTGCTATAGAAAATGGCATAGATCGCTTAATAGGCAAAAGAGAGAGCTTTGAAGATATGATAAGAAGTGAGAAGGAATTTATATAATGTATTTTATAGATGTGCAAGGTACATTAATTAGCGATAGCGATAAAAGCCCTATTAATGGTGCTTGTAAGTTGATTGAGAGTTTGAATTTAAATCAAATTCCATATGTCGTTATCACAAATAATACTAAAATTAAAAGCGATGAGTTTTTAGGCTCATTAAGAGCCAAAGGCTTAGCTATCAAAGATGGTGCCTATCTAGATCCATTTTGCGTGCTAAATGAGAGTATTAGTCCGTGTAATGTCGCTTTATTTGGCGCTATGGAATTTATAGATACTATGCAAAATCTAGGCTACACTCAAGATAAAAATAGCCCAAAAGCGATTTTGATTGCTAGTTGGGATAAATTTAGCTTTGATGATTTTGCTACTATTAATGAATTTGCCTTAAAAGGCATTAGAATTATCGCAATGCATGAAACTAGCATTTATAAGAAAAATGGGAGATTATATCCTGGTGTTGGAGCCATTGCTGCTATGGTCTCTTATGCTACTGGGGCTAATTTTGATAGTATTGGTAAGCCAAGCTTGGGATTTTATACAGCTGCACTTAAGCTACTAAAAGCACAAAATAGCAAAGCAGAATTTAAAAATATCACTATAATAAGCGATGACGCAACTGGGGATTTATATGGGGCTAAAGAGCTTAATATGAAAACTAGCCTAGTATTAAGTGGTAAGATAAGCAAAGATAATATATCAAATTTAAATCGTGATAAAATCGATAATATCTATGATGATGTAAGCCAAATTTTGGAGATTGTGCGATGAGTATCGATGATTTAAGAGTTAGTATTGATAAGATAGATGATGAAATTTTAAGCTTATTAAATCAAAGAATGGAATTTGTAAAAAAAATAGGTGAATTAAAAATCAACTCAAACACACCAATCTACCGCCCAGAGCGTGAAAAAGCCATACTAACAAGGCTAAAATCTAACCCCCAAAACAACCTAAGCCACAAGGCAATTGATGCTATATATCTAGAGATTTTCTCTGTTAGTAGAAATCTTGAGCTACCTCAAAAGGTAGCCTTCCTAGGCCCAGTTGGAACCTACACTCATCAAGCAGCTCAAAGCAGATTTGGGGCAACTAGTAGCTATGTGGCTATCAGCTCCATTGAAGGGGTTTTTAGAGAGCTTAGCAATAAAGAGGCAAAATATGGAGTTGTGCCGATAGAAAATAACACCGAAGGCGCAGTAGGAGCTACCCTTGATTGCCTTAGAAAGTATGAAAATGTCAAGATTGTAGCTGAAATTTATATGGATATTCACCATAGTTTTGCTAGTTTAAGCCAAAATTTAAGCAGTATAAATAAAATCTACTCCCATCCGCAAGGCTACAATCAATGCCACAATTTTTTAGATGATCATACTCTAACTTCAGTTGAGTTTATACCGACTAAATCAACGGCTCAAGCGGCACTTTTAGCCTCGCAAGATCCAAATTCAGCCGCCATTTGCTCCAAAATAGCTGCTTATATAAACAAAATACCAATAATGTTTGAAAAAATTGAAGATAATCTAGCAAATAAAACAAGATTTTTTGTATTAAGTGATTTTAAAAACATTAAAAGTAGGTGCGATAAAACCAGCATTTTAGCACTCACGGCTCATCGCCCAGGCGGACTTGTAGAGCTTTTAAATATGTTTAAAGATGGCGGAATAAATCTAACTAAGCTTGAGAGCAGACCGATAAAGCAAAAGGATTTTAAAACCATATTTTATATCGATTTTGAAGGTCATATAGATGATGATAATGTAAATTCTGTTTTAAAAAATGCTAGTAAAAACGGCCATGAGATCACCTGGCTAGGTAGCTACTTAAATCAAGAAGGACAAGAATGAATTTCAACCCACAAATATCAAATTTACCAATATATGAAGCTGGAAAGCCAATTGAGTTAGTCATTAGAGAATTTGGTATAAATCCAAAGGATATAATCAAATTAGCAAGTAATGAAAATCCACTAGGCTGCTCGCCACTTGCCTTAGAAGCTATGGAAAAATCGATACAAAAAGCAAATTTATATCCAGATGATAGCTACTATGAGTTAAAGGACTCTTTAGCAAATTTATATAATATAAATAGCAAAAATATCGTCATAGGAAGCGGAAGCGATCAAGTAATAGAGTTTATAATGCATGCTAAATTAAACCCTAGCCTCGCTATGCTGTGCGCTGGAATTACCTTTGCAATGTATGAAATTTATGCTAAACATATAGGAGCTAAAATCTATAAAACTCAAAGCCACAAACACGATATAAATGAGCTAAAAGAGCTATATAATCAGCATAAAGATGAGATTAAAGTTATATTTTTATGCTTACCAAATAATCCACTTGGAGAGTGCTTAGATGCTAGTGATGTCTATGAGTTTATCTCTAGCGTGGATAAGGATACGCTAGTAGTAATCGATGGGGCTTATATGGAATTTGCTAAATTCAAAGATAGCAAAAAAGCCATAAATCCAAAAGATATAGTATCCTTGCCAAATGCGATCTACCTAGGCACATTCTCTAAAGCTTATGGACTTGGTGGAATGAGAGTTGGATATGGGATTGCAAATGAGATTATAATCACCGCAATTAGTAAGCTTAGAGCACCATTTAATATCACAACCCCAAGCCTAGCTGCGGCTATAGCTGCTATAAAAGATCAAGACTTCATAGCTCAAACTCTAAAAAACAATCTAAAAGAGATGAGCATATATGAGAAATTTGCCAAAGATAATGATATAGAGTTTATCCCAAGCTATACAAATTTCATAACATTTATATTTGATAATAGCAAAAATTCAACCCAAATTTGCGATAATCTCCTAAAAAAGGGGGTAATCTTGCGTAACTTGCAAAGCTATGGCTTAAACGCTATTCGCATCACAATTGGCACAAGTATGCAAAATACAAAAGTCTTAGAAGCACTTAAAAAGGAAATTTGATAGATTATGGATTTTAAAGCTCTATTTCAGCAAATCAGTCAAGTAGTCCAAAATCTAAGCCTAAAGCAAAAAATAGTAGTTGCTAGTTCTATTGTTTTAGTGATTGGATTTTTGGTATTTTTGACACTATATAGCAGCAACAAAGACCCAGAGGCACAATTTGAAGGCTATAGCGTATTATTTCGTAATATAGACCCAGCCACATCAGCTCAAATCATAAATGAGCTTGAGACGCAAGGAATTGCGTATAAATTAGCAAATGAAGGCACAATATTAGTGCCAACTAATGATGTTTATCGCCAAAGAATCGCAATAGCAAGCCTTGGCATAATGGATAATAAAAAGGGCTTTGAAATTTACGATACTCAAGACTTTGGTGCTACTGAAAATGAGCAAAGAGTCAAATTTCAAAGAGCTATTCAAGGTGAATTATCAAAAACCATAGAGAGTCTAGAGCCGATAGAAAGGGCTAGTGTATATATCGCATTCCCAAAAGATAGCGTATTTACCGAGCGTCAAGTCCCTCCTACTGCTTCAGTCGTTGTAAAAATAAAAGATGGCTCAAAGCTAAATCGCAGACAAATTGAAGGGATAAAACGAATAGTATCTGGATCTGTGCCAAATTTAAAATTAGAAGATGTCAAGATAGTTACTCAAGATGGAGTATCTTTAGGCGATGATGATATAGCATTAGAAAATGAGCTTGTAGCAGCACAGATTAAATATAGAAGTGAATTTGAAGACTCATACGAGCAAAAAATTATCGATATGATCGGCAAATTTATCGGCGGTAAAGATAAGGTTACGGCTAAAGTTAGTATTGAGTTTGACTTTTCAACTAAAGATAGTATAAATGAAATTTATGATCCAAACTCAGTTATTAGAAGTGAGCAAAATATCGAAGAAAAACGAGAAGGAAAAGAGCCAAAAGATGTAGGTGGAGTGCCTGGGGCTGTTAGCAATATTGGTCCAGTTCAAGGTATAGAAGATAATAAACCAACTGAGCTATACTCCAAAAATGTAGCCAATACTAACTATGAAATTTCAAAACAGACTATAAAAGTCAAAGACCAATACGCCACGATAAAAAGAGTAACCGCAGCTGTAGTCGTAGATGGAAAATATGAGTTTCAAACACTTGAAGATGGCTCAAAATCTGATATTCTAACCTACATTCCACTAAATGAAAATGAAATAAACTCCATCAAAAGCCTAGTCCAACAAGCCATTGGCTATAATGCAAATAGAGGAGATGAGGTTACAGTAAGTAATTTTGAATTTAGAAATACTGGCACAATCATACAATTAAGCCCATTCCAAAGAGTGGTAGATACATACTTTAAGCCAATTATGCCAATTTTAAAATATCTAATAGTTCTACTTATCTTATACCTATTTTATAAAAAAGTTATTACTCCATTTCTTAATAAAATGCTCGAAGATGCCAAAGATGATGATCTTGAGCCTATAGCAGATGAGCCAAATATTCAAGAAGAAGCAGAGGATACACTAGAGAAATTTAAAGCTGCTAGAAAAAGGGTTGAAGATGAGCTTGGCATTGGAGATAACTTCGATGAGAGTGAGCTTAAATATGAAGTTATGCTAGAAAAACTCAAATTAATCGCAAGCGAAAAGAGCGAAGAGATCGCTACTTTATTACAAACTATGCTTAAAAATGATAGCGGATATAACTCCGGTAAGGATTTTTAATGAAATTAAATGAACAACAAAAGATGATTTTTGATGATCTTAGTATGGCTGAAAAGGTAGCTATATTGCTTATTCAATTAGGCGAAGATATTACCACTTTGCTATTTTCTCATATGGAGATTGATGTCATCACTGAAATTTCAAAATACATAGCCACGGCCAAAACAATCGATAAGAGCGTAGCGGCTGCTGTTTTGGAGGAATTTTACGCAGTTAGCCAATCCAATCAATATCTACGAAGTGGCGGTATTGAGTATGCTAAAGAGATTTTATTTAGAACTTTTGGCCCAGAGATAGCGCAAAAGATTATGGATAAGCTACAAAAATCTATGGAGACTACCAAGTCATTTGGCTATCTAGGTCAGGTTAGACCTCAACAACTTGCTGATTTTATCGTAAAAGAGCACCCTCAAACCATCGCCTTAATAGTAGCTCATATGGACGCAACTAGCGCAGCTGAAACTTTGGTTTATTTCCCAGATGATATAAGAAGCGAAGTTATAATCCGTATGGCAAATTTAGGCGATATAAGCCCTTCGGTGGTTAAACGGGTATCAACCGTGCTTGAATCCAAGCTAGAGAGCCTTACAAGCTATAAAGTCGAAGTCGGCGGTCCAAGGGCTGTTGCAGAGGTGCTAAACCGCCTTGGTCAAAAAGCTAGTAAATCCACAATTGATATTATTGAGAAAAATGACCCAAGCCTTGCTACAATGATTAAAGAGCTTATGTTTACCTTTGAAGATATAAATTCACTTGATAATAACGCTATTAGAGAGATTATCAAAGTTGTTGATAAAAAGGTTTTGATGGTTGGTTTAAAGGGCAGCGGAGAGGAGCTAAAACGCAAATTCTTATCCAATATGAGCCAAAGAGCAAGCGAAGCATTTGTAGAAGAGATGCAGTTTTTAGGTGCGGTGCGTGTAAAAGAGGTTGAAGATGCACAAAGAAAGGTTGTAGAATTAGTCCAAAAATTAGCCGAAGATGGAGTATTCCAAGTAGGCGTAAGCGATGAGATGATAGAATGATACTAAGTAGCATAATAGACAAGACAAAAGGCGAACACACAGTAGAGCCATATAGATTTAAAGTCTTAGCACTTCACTCGGTTGAACCAAAAGAGATAACCAAAGAAATATCAACGCCTATAGAGTCAAATAGCGATGATGAAGTGATCGATCAAGTAAATTTAGAGCCACAAATAAATCCAGTCAATGAAGCACCAAATAGCGTAGAATCCACATTTATAGAAGAGCTTTTGAAAAAAACTGATGATTTAAGCGGTAATATTGTTAAACTCCAAATGCAAATAGAAAATCAAGAAAATGAGTTTAAAATTCGCTTAGAAAATGAGATTATAAGAGCTAAAGAAGAGGGGTTAAGAGAGGGGCTAGAACAAGCCAAAGCTCAATATGAAACCCTACTAAATGAAAATAGCAAAAACTACACTTCATCAATTCAAAAGCTTGATGAAGAGACCTCAAAGCTTGAATCTCTTTTAAGCTCAAGCCAAGGCGAGATAGCTGCTACAGCAATTGATATTGCCAAAGAGGTGGTATTAAAAGAGATCAAAGATAGCTCCGCTCAAATCGCTTCAAATATCGCCAAAAGCCTAATAGATGAACTAAGTCAAGCCACCTCTATAGAGATTAAGGTTAGCCCAAAAGATTATGAGTTTTTAAAATCAAATTTCACTCAAAAATCTCACATTAAGATTACTAGCGATGATGCGGTTTTGGCTGGTGGGGTAATAGTATTAAGCGATATAGGCAATATAGATGGTAGCGTGATGACTAGATTTAATAAAATCAAAAAAATATTGAGCGAATAACATGGATATAAAGTCTTTCACACTAAGCCAGTTAGAGACTCTAGCAGATGATATTAGAAAGAAAATATTAAGCGTTGTAAGCACTAATGGCGGGCATTTAAGCTCAAATTTGGGAGCTGTGGAGCTTAGCATTGCGATGCATCATGTTTTTAATCCCCCAAGCGATCCATTTATTTTTGATGTAAGCCACCAAAGCTACACTCACAAACTCCTAAGTGGGCGTTGGGATAAATTTGATAGTTTGCGTAAATTTGGCGGTATTAGCGGATATACAAAGCCTAGTGAGAGTGAGTATGACTACTTCATCGCCGGTCATAGCTCTACTTCTATTAGCCTTGCTGTTGGAGCTGCGAAGGCTATTAAGCTAAAAAATGAAGATCGCCTCCCAGTAGCTCTAATCGGCGATGGCGCCCTAAGTGCTGGCATGGCTTATGAGGCATTAAATGAGCTAGGAGATCTTAAATACCCATGCGTTATTATCTTAAATGATAATGAAATGAGTATCTCAAAACCAATTGGTGCGATGAGTAAATACCTATCACAGATGATGGCTGGGCCATTTTATCAAAAATTTAAAAGTAGGATTAATCAGTTTTTAGAGCTTATGCCAGACTCAGCAGCATATATGGCTAAAAGATTAGAAGAAGGAATTAGGCTTATAACCCCTGGAATGTTCTTTGAAGAGCTTGGACTTGAGTATATCGGACCAGTAAATGGGCATAATATCAAGGATTTAATCTCAGCTTTTAATGTAGCCAAAAATATGAAAAAACCAGTAATAGTGCATGTCCAAACGATAAAAGGCAAAGGCTATGAAATCGCTGAAGGCCCGCAAGAGAAATGGCACGGAGTAAGTCCTTTTAATCCACAAAATGGAATATCTTTGAAAAAATCCACCCAAAAGAGTGCTACTGAAATTTTTAGCAATCTACTCTTAGAGTTTGCTAGTAGGTATGATAATATCGTTGGTGTAACTGCTGCGATGCCTAGTGGGACGGGGCTTGGAGCGTTGATAGAGAGATTTCCAGATAGATTTTGGGATACGGCCATTGCAGAGCAACACGCAGTTACATCTATGGCAGCAATGGCAAAAGAGGGATTTAAGCCATATATCGCCATATACTCTACATTCATGCAAAGGGCTTATGACCAGGTTATCCATGATTGTGCGATTTTAAATTTGCCTGTTGTATTGTGTATGGATAGGGCTGGGATTGTCGGCGAAGATGGGGAAACTCATCAAGGGGCTTTTGATATTAGCTTTTTAAATGCCGTGCCAAATTTTAGCTTAGTTGCCCCAAGAGATGAGGCGATGTTTAGACAGATTATGGAATTCTCATATAATTTTAACTCCCCTCTTGCTATTAGGTATCCTAGGGGCAATTTTGGGCTTTGTGATGAGTTTGAGCCAGTTAAAATAGAGCTTGGAAAATCTCAAATTCTATCGCAAAATGATAGTGATATAGCATTTATCGGGTATGGCAACGCAGTAGCAAAAGCGTTTAAAACGGCTGAAATTTTAAATATCAATCCTACAATTATAGATCTTATATTCATCAAACCGCTTGATAAAGATATGCTTTTAAATCTTGCCAAAACGCATAAAAAGTGGTATATCTTTAGCGATAGTGCTAAGCGTGGTGGAGTGGGTGAGATTTTGGCTGGATTTTTACAAGAAAATGGCATTAATGGCATTAGCATTACTAGCTTTGAGTATGAAGATAAATTTATCACGCACGGAGCTACAAATTTAGTAGAAGATAGCCTTGATATCAGCGTTCAAAAGATTGCTGAAAAAATTACACTTGAAAATAGTTTAAAAGATAAAAAATATTAATTAATAAAGTTAAATTTAAATATTTTTTTGATAAAATTATCCCATTTGAATTAAGAGGAAAAAAGTATGAATTGCATAGAACTTTTAAAACAAGCCAAGCTAAAAGCTACCCCACAAAGACTTTGCGTCCTAAAGATATTAAGCAACCACACACATCCAACTATAGAAGAGCTATATGAGCAGATAAAAGTCGAATATCCATCTATATCTCTTGCGACTGTGTATAAAAATTTAAATACTCTTATAAATGAAAATTTAGTAATAGAGGTAAATAGCCCAAATCAAAAGGCAAAATACGATATTTACGAGCGTCCGCATATCCATCTAGTGTGTAGCAATTGTGGAAATATTGAAGATATTAGTGCTAATGACGCACAAATGCTCTCATACCAAACCCACCTAGAGCAAAAGATTGGCAACTTAATTAATAGATTAAATATTGTAGCAAATATCTCAAATTGCTCGAAGTGTTGTTAAATTTAAAAGTTTTAATATAGGGGTTTTAAAGCTATATTTTAGTAGTTTTAGTGTAAAATTTACCACTTTTATTTAAGGATAAATTTTGCAAAATATCAGCTACTTAGAGATAACTTCTAAACTCCCCAAGCTAGGCAGTAAAAAGCTATATTTCGGCGTGGATATTACTGCTTATGATGGCATTAGATTGCTGATTTTGCAAAGACTATTTTTGATAGATAATCTTAGAAAGCTATATTTAAAAGATAGAGATATAGGATTATTAATCAAAATTAATGAGAACCTAATAACCATAAATCTACTCATTAATAGCTTTGATTTTATCTTTGATAAGCTCATTGTGGCTAAATTTAGTAAGCTTTTAAGTGAGATTTTATCACTACTTGGCCAGATTAAGAGCAGTGAAAATCAACAAGATATTAAATTTAAAGAGCTTTTAACTCAAATCGAAGGCTATTTTGATAAAAAATTTGAATCGCTTTGCTTTGAATTTGAGATTTTTTTGTATGATACGCACTCATTTTACTGCGTTTTAGATGATTTAATACCCAGTTGTGCTGCATATGCGATTCGTAAAAAGATTGTGAATTTAAGGCAAAGCATTAGAGATAGCATAAAATCAGATTTATTCCAAGAGCTTTTAACTCTTACTCGCATATTTTTAGAGCTTTTTAATATGGGTAAATTTGAGTTGAAATTAACCAAAATTATAAATCTAAAATCCAAATATCAAAACGCTAATCAAAGAGATATTAAGGTGGCTTTAAAAAAAGAATTAGAGAAAAAAGTTAAAAAATTTGATAAAAAATTATCAAAAATGTCTAAAAAGCTAAAACCACACTACAAAAAGGAAATATAAGTGCAAAATCAAGAGAAAATTATAGATATGTTTAATGAAATTGCCCCTACATATGATAAGGCTAATAAAATTTTAAGCTTTGGGATAGATGCCTCTTGGAGAAGCACAGCGTGTGATTTAGTGCTAAAGAATTACAACTCTTCGTTAAATATTATCGATGTGGCTTGTGGGACTGGAGATATGATTAAGGCTTGGATAAATAGCGCTAAAAAAGCCAATTTAACTATTAACAAAATCACTGGCATAGACCCAAGTGTTGAAATGCTAAAAGTAGCCAAAGAGAAGATTAAAAATTGCGAATTTATAGAGTCTAAAGCTGATAAAATGAATATCCCATCAAGCACTCAAGATATACTTAGCATTAGCTATGGCATCAGAAATGTAGTAGCTAGGACACATGCTTTGCGTGAGTTTAATAGAGTGTTGAAAATTGGGGGATATTTGGTAGTTTTAGAATTTACCAAAAGACAAAAAAGTGGTCTAATAGCCAAAATTAGGGATTTTTATCTCCATAAAATTTTACCTACAATCGGCGGAATGATAAGTAAAAATAAAGAAGCATATGAGTATCTGCCAAGAAGTATTGATGGCTTTTTGGACTCTAATGAGTTTTGCTCTGAGATTAAAAATAGCGGCTTTGAGATCGTTATGGTTAAGGGATTTAGCATGAATATTAGCACAATGTTTATTGCTAAAAAGGTAAAAAATATATGACCGTAAGCGATCTAAATGAATCAGCTAAGGCTCTATTAGAATCCCACTTTAACTCTATAGAGGTTCAAGGCGAGATTAGCCGCCTTACTAAGCATAGTAGCGGTCATTGGTATTTTACCTTAAAAGATGAAAAATCAGCCATTAGCGTTGTGATTTATAAATTCTCTAATCAAAATATTAAATTTGATATCAAAGATGGAATGGAGGTTACTCTAATTGGTAAATTATCAATTTATAGCCCAAATGGGAGCTATCAATTTATCGCTAATCGCATAATGCCAATTGGAGTTGGAGAGTTAGAGCTTGCTTTTAATCAGCTAAAAGAGCGTCTATCGCCACTTTTTGACCCAGCACATAAAAAGCAACTACCAAAATATCCAAATAGAGTTGGGATTATCACAAGTGCGAGCTCTGCGGCATTTGCTGATATGCAAAGGGTAATTAGCAATAGATATATATTGCCTAAATTTTATCTATTTAATTCCCTAGTTCAAGGAAATAAAGCCGCAGATAATATCATTAAAATGCTAAATATCGCTGATAATATGAATCTTGATGCGATTGTAATTGCTAGGGGCGGCGGATCAAGAGAGGATCTTTGGTGCTTTAATGATGAGAAGTTGGCTTATGCAATTTATGAGGCCAAAACTCCTATTATTTCAGCTATTGGGCATGAGATTGATTGTAGCATTAGCGATTTTGTAGCTGATCATAGATCACTTACTCCTACTGCTGCGATGGTCGATCTACTTCCTGATAGTAATGAGCTTTATCAAAAATTTGATATTATCCAAAATAGCTTAATATCTTTAATATCAGCCAAATTTAGTAGATATGAGGGCTTTTTAAATCTATCCAAAGCACAGATAAAATCCAAAGCCATAGAGCAAAAACTCAATCTAGCTACTTTGACTTTAGATAAATTTAAGTCAAATTTGGATAATTTTTTATATAAAAAGTTAAATTTAGCTCAGTCGAAAATTGAGAAATTTGAGTTGATTTTAAAAAAACAAGAGCACTTTTATAAAGTAACAAAAAATATGGCACAAATAGTAAAAGATTCAAAAATAGTTTCACTATCTAAGCTTAAAAGCAAAGATGAAATCACTATTATTTCACAAGATTTATACAAAGAAGCAATCATAAAATAAGGGGATAAAATGAGTAGAGTTTTAAATTTCAGTGCTGGACCAAGTGCGATTCCACTACCTGTATTAGAACGAGCTAAGGCTGAATTTACCGATTATCACGGCTTTGGATATAGCATTATGGAAGTAAGCCATAGAGGCAAGGTTTTTGAAGAGTTGCACAATAATGCAATTGCTAAGGTAAAAGAATTTTACAATATTGGCGATGATTATGCGGTGCTATTTTTACAAGGTGGGGCAACTTTACAATTTGCTCAAATTCCTATGAATTTATACACTGGTGGCGTGGCTGAGTATGCAAATACAGGCGTTTGGACGCAAAAAGCAATAAAAGAGGCAAAAATCCAAAATATCAATTATAAGGTCGTAGCAAGTAGCGAAGATAGCAGATTTGACCACATTCCAAATTTTAATTTTAGCGATGATGCTGATTATGGCTATATCTGCTCAAATAATACAATTTATGGCACTCAATACGCCACACTACCAAGCCCTAAATGCCCTTTGGTGGTCGATAGTAGCTCTGATCTTTTAAGTCGCAATATTGATTTTAAAGCACATAATATTGGGCTATTTTATGGTGGAGCGCAAAAGAATGCTGGCCCAGCTGGAATTACAATAGTAATTATCAAAAAAGAGTTAGCTAATCGTGTCAAAGATAGCGTCCCAACACCACTTCGCTATACTACACAAATCGAGGCAAATTCGCTATCAAATACCCCGCCGACATTTGGGATTTATATGTTTGATTTGGTTTTGGATTGGATAAAAGATCAAGGTGGATTGGATACTATAAATAGCATAAATCAGAAAAAAGCCGCCATATTGTATGATTTGATCGATAGCTCTGATTTTTACACCGCATTTGCTAAACCAGGCTCAAGAAGTATAATGAATGTTAGCTTTGCTACGCCTAGCGCTGAGCTAGATATGAAATTTGTCAAATTAGCTGAAGAAAATGCGATGATAGGCCTAAAAGGTCATAGAATCTTAGGTGGTCTAAGGGCTTCTATATATAATGCCCTAACCATACAAAGCGTCCAAACCCTATGTGAGTTTATGAAAGAATTCCAAAGAACACACGGATAAACTATCCTAAGCAAGCGCTTTTTGTAACTCTAAAATCCTAGCACTTATAGTTGTGATTTTGGTTATCAAATCAGTAGCTTGCTCTGTTAAACTCATTAGCATATTTTTAGCATACTCATTTGGAATACTAGATAGAGCTTTTATTTTTCCTTCAACCTTAGATAATTGCTTTTTTAATCTCTCTAGTTGCTCCTCTAAAAGCTCTATAGTCTCTTGAATCATAGCAGTTGGACCTTTACTTTCTTGAGTATCCATATTACCATCTTTTTTATTAATTGAAATCTTTTTTGTATTGCTAAAATCTTGCGAAGTTATACCTATTGGATTGATTTGCATCTATTACTCCTATATTAATTTACTAATATCGGAATAAATATTTAAATTTAAAGAAGTTTTAAAGCTCCAAATGGAGCTTTAGATAAATTATAGTTTATCACCATCAGTTGATAGATAGCTAGCTACACCTTCGGTTGTAGGTTTCATACCTTTATCGCCTTTATTCCAGCCAGCTGGGCAAACTTCGCCGTGCTCATTTGTAAATAGCATTGTATCTACCATTCTTACCATTTCATCGATATTTCTACCAAGTGGAAGGTCATTTATAACAGCGTGGCGAACTGTACCATCTTTATCTAATAAGAAGCTACCTCTTAGAGCAACTGCTTCATCAAATAATACATCAAATCCTCTTGCCCACTCTTTTTTAAGGTCAGCTACTAGAGGGAATTGCACTCTACCGATACCGCCTTGTTTTACATCAGTCTCTCTCCAAGCAAAGTGGCAATATTCATTATCAGTGCTAACGCCGATTACTTCAATGCCTCTTTCTTTGAATTCTCTATATCTGTGATCAAAAGCTATAATTTCGCTTGGGCAAACAAATGTAAAATCTTTTGGATAGAAAAATACAACCGCACCTTTTGGTCCAATGTTTTTATATAGGTCGAAATTCTCTTCAATTTGACCATTGCCTAGAACTGCTGTACCACTTAATTGTGGTGCTTTATTAGTAACTATCATACTAAATCTCCTTAATAATTTTTATGAATTGCGAAATTGTATCTTTGTAAATTTAACTATAATTAAATGCGGATAAAATAATATACAATGATTAAGAAAAATATAAATTTAAAGAAAAATTTGATATAATCGCCCAATTTTTTATCAAAGGAAAAAAATGCTAGGTGATTTTTTTTCAAAAATGCGTAAAAAGCAATCCCACCCAAGCGAGGCACCAAGCCACTGGGTAAAGTGTAATAGCTGTAGCTCTTTGATGTATTTTAAAGAGGTTGAAGCTTGCTATAATGTATGCCCAAAATGTGGGTATCATATGAGACTTAGCGCTCAAAAAAGAGTAGAATTAATAAGCGATGTTGGAAGTTTTATTGAATTTGATGCAGATTTAAAGCCTATTGATCCACTAAATTTCGTAGATAAAAAATCTTATAAAAAGAGAATTGAAGAGAGCCAAAGCAAAAACGGCAAAACAAGCTCAGTCATATCAGGAGAAGCTACCATTGATGGACAAAAAATTCAACTTGTGGTGTTTGACTTTAGCTTTATGGGTGGGAGCTTAAGCTCTGTTGAAGGGGAGAAGATTACTCGTGCAGTTCGCAGAGCCATAGAAAAAAGAAATCCGCTAATCATAGTAAGTGCTAGTGGTGGAGCTAGAATGCAAGAGAGCACATTTAGTCTTATGCAAATGAGTAAAACTAGTGCGGCCTTAAAGCTCTTAAGCGATAATAGACTGCCATATATTTCAGTGCTTACAGATCCTACGATGGGTGGAGTTTCGGCCTCTTTTGCTTGGCTTGGAGATTTGATAATTGCTGAGCCAAAGGCGCTCATTGGCTTTGCTGGTCAAAGGGTAATAGAGCAAACCATTAAAGCTAGTTTGCCAGAGGGCTTTCAAAGAGCGGAATTCCTACTTGAGCATGGACTCATCGATGCTATCATCTCTAGAGATGAGCTTAAAAAATATCTTAGCGATATGATAAGATTTTTTATGAAAAATGATAGCTTTTATAATCCGATTAATGAGGCTATTTAGTGCAAATTTTAGTCCATTGCCTGCAAAAACTTGATGATGATAATTCATTAAAAGATTATGTAAAAATGAGTAGCAAATGGGCTAATATTAAAGAGATTAATAAATTTAATTCTCAAATTGCCAAAGCTCAAACTCAAGGTCAAATTGCGTCATATAAAGCCTATGAAGATGCTTATACTCCGCATTTAAATGGCTATTGCGTTGGGTTAGATGAGCGTGGGGATATGCTTGATAGTTTTGAGTTTGCCAAACTCTTAAAAGACAAAACTCAAATTTCATTTTTTATCGGTGGGGCTTATGGTCTGGGCGATAATTTAAGGGATAAAATGGATAAGCTTGTAAGTCTCTCTAGGCTAACTTTAGCCCATAAGATTGCTAAGCTTGTTTTATATGAGCAGATTTTTCGTGCTCTGTGTATAAATTTCAACCACCCTTATCATAAATAAAGGAGTTATATGAAACAAAGCGAGTTAAATTATTTTAAAGAGCTGCTTTTAGCAAGAAAAGAGCAAATTCAAAAAAACATCAATGACGCAGCAAATGAGATTGATGGGCTTAGACAAAGCGGTGCTACTGATGAGTTTGATTTTGCTAGTATTAGTGCTGATGAGGAGCTAGAGCACTCTATATCAATCAAGCAACAACAAGAGTTAAACGAGATAGAGCAATCTTTAAACAAAATAGAATCTGGCGTTTATGGAATTTGCGATATGTGTGAAGATGATATTGATATTGAGCGTCTAAAGGTCAAACCACACGCTAGATATTGTATCACATGTCGTGAAATTGCTGAAAAAACGATAATAAAATAGGAGCTATAATATGAAAACTAGGCGATTTTTTCTATATTCGATTATCTATATTGGACTGATTTGGCTAGCTGTTTTTTCATTTGTTAATCAAAATTACGCCGTAAATTTGTTTGGATACAATCTTGATATTCCTATTGCAACTTGGGTGATTTTGCCTTTAGTGCTATTTGCTATTTTAGCTCTTTTCCATATGAGTTATTATGGATTTAAGATCTATTTAGATGGTAGAGCAATGAGAAATGACGCACAAATTTATAACACTTTAGCAAAAGAGATTTATCTTGGTTTAGAGTCAAATAAGGATTTTAAAACAGATATTTTCAACGCCTCTAGCGAAGTTACAAAATCGCTATCTCCATGGCTAAATTTAGGTAAGCCAAATTTACAAAATGATGATTTAAGACTTGCTTATGAGCTTTATTGCGATGTTAAAAGTGGCAAGGTTTGTGAATTAAAGAAATTTAAGCTTTTAAAGACAAATCCGCTTTATATCCAAAATGAGAAAAATAAGATCAAAGCTGATTATAAATACGCTATTAGTGTGCTTTCTAGTAAAGAGACAAATGATGAGCTCATATCAGCAGCTTCTAATGCTTTGATTGAAAATGGCACATTTTTAGAGCTATCTAAATTTAATCCAACCTACACAAATAGCGATATTTTTATATTAATAAATAGATATGTTAAGGATAATTTTGAGATTAGTACAAATGATATTTTTGCTACTATTAGCAAGGTTAAATTTACCTCAGATGAGTATATTCAAATTGCTAAAATTTTAAAAAGCAAAATTGAGCCTGATCTTTTAATATCAATGTTTGATCGCTTAAGAAATGAAGAGCCATCTGCGCTTGAAGCGTATTTATATCTACTTTATGACTTTGGAATGATAGATCAATTAAGAGAGATTATAGCAAGTGAAAATAGCAAATTTGAACGCATAGAAACCTTAATATTTTTAAGAGATCACGGCAAAATCACTAGAGCGGATCTATTTTATTAATGATAGATTTTAGCTCTAAACCGCTATTTTTAGCTCCATTAGCTGGATTTTCTGATCTGCCACTTCGCACTCTAGCTAAGAGATTTGGGTGTGATTGTACTGTTAGTGAGATGATTAGCTCTAATGCCCTTGTATATGAGCATGATAAGACCCTATCAATGATCGAAAAATCCCCACTAGAATCCCCATATATTATCCAAATTGCTGGAAGCCAAAAGGATATAATCGCGAAGGCTGTGGATATTTTAAATGAATTTGATGGGATAGATGGGATAGATTTAAACTGCGGATGTCCTGTGCCAAAAGTAGTCAAGCAAAATGCCGGCTCAGCTCTTTTAAATGACTCAAAACTGCTTTGCACCCTTGTAGAAACGATCAAAAATAGATCAAATAAACGCTACACTTCAGTTAAAATTCGCCTAGGATTTAATACCAAAATGGCTCATGAGATAGCACAAGATCTAGCTAATGCTGGGGCTGATTTCATCTGCGTTCATGGTCGCACAAGGGCTGGTGGATATAGTGCTTTGGTTGATTATGAGGCCATAGCAATGGTTAAATCATCTACTAATATCCCAGTTATTGCTAATGGCGATATTAATATAAATAATTATAAAGAGGTTTTAAAGATAACTAATTGCGATGGCTTGATGATCGGTCGTGCTAGTATCGGCTCACCTTGGATATTTCAAGAGATAAAAAATAATCAAAGCATAAGCCCATATGAGAAAAAAGAGATAGTAAAAGAGCATTTTGAATTAATGGTAAAAACTTACGGCAAACACGCTATTAGCATATTTCGTAAGCATTTACACGAATACTCCAAAGGGATTAGTGGCGCTAGTGAGTTTAGATCTAGTGTAAATCAAATTCAATCAATAGATATGATGAAAGAGCAAATTGAGCAGTTTTTTGATCCATGCAAGGCTATATCTTAAAGGTTCAAAAAGTCAAAGATGAGGATTGTCTAGTTACGATTTTATCATCACACAAACAGATAAAATGCTATAGATTTTATGGGGCTAGACACTCTATTATCACTCAAGGCTTCAAGCTTGATTTTGAGCTAATTGAGAGTAAGGCATTCTTACCGCACCTTCGCTCGACTATGCATTTGGGATTTAGCTGGTTAATCGATAGAGAAAAGCTCTTGATTTGGCAAAATTTTATGAGGCTTTTAGCCGATCATCTGCGTGATGTGGAAGATAGCGATGAGTTTTATTTTGAATTAGTTGAGAGTTGTGCGAAGAAATTTCATCGCCAAAACCCTATTAGAGTGATACTTGAGGCATATGCTAAGATTTTGAAATTCGAAGGTCGGTTGCATCTAGATAACTACTGCTTTATCTGCGATAATCCTTTAAGCGATGAGATTAGCCTTGGTAGGGCATTTTTAGCCGCTCACCCAATATGCATTAATAAATACATATTAAACAAAGATGATATTATGAAATTCCTATCTACAGGATCTACGGCCCACTTAGATGATAACACTATAAAATCGTTATATTTAATCTTGCTTGAAGGATTTTAAAATATAGATAAATTGAGTAAATATCTCCTTTTTAGCTAATATTTATTAAATTTAAGCTAAAATAATACCCAGACTTTCTAAGGAAAACAATGGAAGATAATATTTTTAACTCAAATCAAGATGTTACGGCTATAGATGTAGAAGACTCCATAAAGGCTAGTTACCTAGACTACTCTATGAGCGTTATCATAGGTCGTGCATTACCAGATGCTAGAGATGGATTAAAGCCAGTCCATAGAAGAATTTTATATGCTATGAATGATTTAGGCGTAGGAAGTCGCAGCCCATATAAAAAGTCAGCCCGTATAGTAGGTGATGTAATCGGTAAATACCACCCACACGGCGATACAGCTGTGTATGACGCACTTGTTAGAATGGCTCAGAGCTTCTCTATGAGAGTTCCAGCAGTAGATGGACAAGGAAACTTCGGCTCAGTAGATGGTGATAATGCTGCTGCGATGCGTTATACTGAGGCTAGAATGACAATCTTAGCTGAAGAGCTACTAAAAGATCTAGATAAAGATACGGTTGATTTTATCCCAAACTACGATGATAGCATGGTAGAGCCAGATGTATTGCCAGCTAGAGTGCCAAATTTACTACTAAATGGCTCAAGCGGTATAGCAGTGGGTATGGCGACAAATATTCCGCCACATAGTCTAGATGAGCTAGTAGATGGTCTTTTGGTTTTATTAGATGATAAAAGTGCTACATTAGAAGATGTAATGGCGCATATCAAAGGGCCAGACTTTCCAACTGGCGGCATAATCTTTGGTAAAAAAGGGATAATGGAGGCTTACCGCACCGGTAGGGGTAGGATAAAATTAAGAGCTAAAACACATATAGAAAAAAAGCCAAATAAAGATGTAATAGTCGTAGATGAATTGCCATATCAAGTAAATAAAAGCAAACTCCACTCTGATATAGCTGATTTAGTCAAAGATAAGCAAATAGAAGGCATCAGCGAAGTCCGTGATGAGAGTGATAGAGATGGAATTCGCCTTGTTATCGAGCTTAAGCGTGATGCGATGAGCGATATTGTATTAAATAATCTATTTAAATCTACCCAAATGGAGGTTACATTTGGGGTGATTATGCTAGCGATTAATAATAAAGAACCAAAGATATTTTCGCTAATTGAGCTATTAAAATTATTCTTAAATCATAGAAAAACGGTAATTATCAGAAGAACTATCTTTGATTTGCAAAAAGCAAGAGCTAGGGCTCACATCTTAGAAGGGCTGAAAATAGCTTTAGATAATATAGATGATGTAATCGCTTTAATCAAAACAAGTGCCGATACAAATAGTGCTAGAGATGGCTTGATGAGCAAATTTGGCTTAAGTGAGTTACAAAGCAATGCAATCTTGGATATGAGATTAAGCAAGCTTACAGGCTTAGAGCGTGAAAAGCTAGAAGCTGAATTAAAAGAAATTTTAGAGCTTATAGAGAGATTAGATGCGATCTTAAAAAGCGAAGAACTAATAGAAAATATCATTAGAGATGAACTTTTAGAGATTAAGTCTAAATTTAAATGCCCTAGAATTACTGAGATAGTCGATGATTACGATGATATCGATATTGAAGATCTTATACCAAATGAAAATATGGTAGTTACAATCACACATAGAGGCTATATCAAACGCGTCCCAAGCAAAAATTATGAAAAGCAAAAGCGTGGTGGCAAGGGCAAAGTAGCAGTAACTACATATGATGATGACTTTATAGAGAGTTTCTTTACTTGTATGAGTCATGATACGCTGATGTTTGTAACTGACCGCGGTCAATTATACTGGCTAAAAGTCTATAAAATCCCAGAAGGAAGTCGCACCGCCAAAGGAAAAGCAGTAGTCAATCTAATCAATCTCCAACCAGATGAGAAGATAAAAGCTATTATCCCGACTACGGATTTTTCACAAACCAAATCTTTAGCATTTTTCACCAAAAATGGATTAGTAAAAAGGACAAATTTAAGCGAATACCAAAATATACGAAGTATTGGTGTAAAGGCTATAAATTTAGATGAAAATGATGAGTTAGTAACTGCTGTGATCGCTACAAGCCAAGATTATGAAAGCTCAAATTTAAATAACAATCCAGATATTGTAGTAGAAAATGAGGTTGAAGAGAGCGGATATTACGCCTTAGAAGAGGTAGTTGATAGCGATATAGAAGCCATATCTGAGCTTAAAGAGAGCGAGATAGAGCATATCTTAGATAGTATTGATGAGCTGCCTGAGTCAAATGATGAAAAAATGCTATTTGTAGTTACTAAAAAAGGTATGTGTATCAAATTCCCATTAAGCAAGGTAAGGCAAATTGGTCGCGTAGCTCGTGGTGTAACTGCCATTAGATTTAAAGAAAAAGGCGATGAAGTCGTAGGTGCTGTAGTGATAGAAAATGATACTCAAGAGATACTAAGCGTAAGTCAAAAAGGTATAGGCAAACGCACTACCGCAGATGAATATAGACTCCAAAGCCGTGGCGGTAAAGGCGTAATCTGTATGAAGCTAACATCAAAAACCAAAGATCTAGTCGGCGTAGTAATGGTAGATGAGAGTATGGATTTGATGGCTCTAACAAGTAGTGGCAAGATGATTAGAGTAGATATGCAAAGCATTAGGAAAGCAGGTCGCAATACAAGTGGCGTAATCGTTGTAAATGTAGATGGCGATGATGTAGTAAGCATAGCAAGATGCCCAAAAGAAGATAGCGATGATGAGGATTTTGACATCATTGATGATGATTTTATAGCCGAACAGATGGCTAAAATCACAGAAGTGGAATGAGATTTGCTTTAATTAATTTAGAATTCAATTTAAAAGGTTGTAAGGTATGAAAAGAGTTTTATCAGTATTAATTGTAGGATTGGTGCTTAGTGGTTGTGCAAATACTATCTCTAGCTTAAATCAGCAGCCAACAGAGGTAGTAGTGCAAAAAGTAGATAAAGATGATATTAGAGATATTATCAAAAACGACAAGATGCTTCCTACTATGGATTTAGATAGTGAAGCTGTATTTACGGCTGTAGGAGAAGGAATTCCGCCTATGGATACAGTTAGCCCAGCTCAAGCTAGAGCTCTAGCTAAGCGTTCAGCTATAACAGATGGTTATAGACAGCTTGCTGGCAAACTATATGGCGTTAAAATCAACGCTAAAGAGACCGTAAAAGACGCAATGCTACAAAGCTCTGTGATCGAAGCTAGAGTATTAGGACTAATTAAAAATGCTTCAGTAATCAACCAAGATTTTAAAGATGGTCTATACAGGGTTGAAATGGAGCTAAAAATAGATCAAGAAAAGTGGCAAGAGCTCTTTGCTTATTAATAATTACTCTAAATACTCTATTTGGAAGTGATGAGTTTATCTTTTGGGCTAAGCTCATCGTCTCCAATGGGGTTATTAGTAGTGATAATATCGCTATCTCAAGCTCTATGGTAAAGGGCTATGATAGTAAGCAAATTATCTGCACCATTAAATCTGATAAACCATCAAATTTAAGCTCATTAGAGTATTTAAATTTACATAAAGATGAGCTATTTGAGTGCTTTATCAAAGAGCAAGTTAAAATCTTAGAAAATTCAATAACTAATTTAAATTCTGCTAATTACACCACAGAATTAACCATCATTCCACTTCGCTTTATAGTGGAATTTAAGCCAGGTAGTGCTACAATAAGCAAAATCATAAGGTAAATCATGAATGTTGTAATTGTAGAAGATGATATAAATATGCGAAAATCTCTTGAAATAGCTCTTGGAGATTATGAAGAATTTAGCGTAAAATCATACAAAAGTGCCACAGAAGCCCTTAAAAAGTTAAGTAGTGATACTGATATAATCGTAACTGATATAAATATGCCTGGCATGGATGGGCTAGAGTTTATCAAAGAGTTAAATGGAAAATATGATGTTATAATTATGACTGGAAATGCTACCTTAAATAGAGCTATTGAGAGCGTTAGACTTGGAGTAAAGGACTTTTTAACCAAGCCATTTGATATTGACACTTTAGCTACAGCTATTAAAAGAACAACTTTAATCACTCAAAAAACCAAAAAGCCAAATATCACAACACAGATTAAAAATAGCAATTTCTTATCAGCGTCTGCAAATTTAGATAAAACCTTAAATATCGCCAAAAAGGCAGCTCAAACAGATGTAAGCGTAATGATAATGGGAGAGAGTGGAGTTGGTAAGGAGCTATTTAGCAGATATATCCATGAAAATTCAAAACGAAAAGATAATCCACTAATGGCTATAAATATGGCAGCCATTCCTGAAAATCTACTCGAAAGTGAGCTATATGGGTATGAAAAGGGTGCCTTCACTGATGCTACAACGACTAAAAAGGGGCTTTTTGAACTTGCTAGTGGCGGAACGCTATTTTTAGATGAAATAGGCGAAATGCCACTAAATTTACAACCAAAGCTACTACGAGCTATTCAAGAGCGTGAAATAGTCCGCGTAGGAGCTAGTAAGCCTATCAAAATAGATGTAAGGATAATTAGTGCTACAAATGCAAATTTAGAGCAAAAGGTAGCTAATGGAGAGTTTAGAGAAGATCTATTTTATAGATTAAATACCATTCCGCTTAAAATTCCACCGCTTAGAGAGCGTAAAGATGAGATCGAAGGGATAGCCGCTGCGACTTTAAAAAGAGTTTGTGCTGAGTATGAACTAGGCCAAAAAGAGTTTAGCAAAGAGGCCATTAAAGAGCTTTTAGATTACAATTATCCTGGAAACATAAGAGAGCTTATTAGCATTGTCGAGCGTGCTGCGATATTAAGCGAAGAAAAAAGCATTAGCAAAGAAGATCTATTCATCTATGCTAAAAAATAACCTTGCTATCTAAATTTGCCTTATATTAAGTTAAATTTAGATAAAATTGCGAGTTAAATTTAAATCTAAGGCGTAGTATGAGAAAGTATAGTATAGCAGTAGTCGGAGCTACTGGGGCTGTAGGCGAAGAGATTTTTCGTGTTTTAGAAGAGATGAATTTTCCAGTTGGCGATATATTGCCACTTGCAAGTGCTAGAAGCGTTGGGAAAGAGATTGAATTTAAAAGCAAGAGCTATCCTATTGTCGAGCTTACTGATACTGTATTTGAAGAGCATGAGATAGATATAGCATTCTTTAGTGCTGGTGGAAGTATATCTGCTCATTTTGCACCGCTGGCTGCGGCTAGCGGGGCTGTAGTTATCGATAATACTAGCCACTTTAGAATGGATCCAGAAGTGCCTTTAGTGGTGCCAGAGTGTAATCCAGAGGATATTTCTCAGTGGCATAATAAAGGTATAATAGCCAACCCAAATTGCTCCACAATCCAAATGGTTCAAATCCTAAAACCTCTTGATGATGCCTTTGGTATCCAAAGGGTGGATGTAAGCACATATCAAGCTACAAGCGGAGCTGGTAAAAAGGGTATGGAGGAGCTAGTTTTACAGATGCAAAAGTTTTTTGAATTCAAGCTTGATGAGTGTGAGCCAAGTGCTTTTAAGCATCAAATCGCTCTAAATGTAATCCCACATATTGATATATTTTTAGAAAATGACTACACAAAAGAAGAGATGAAAATGGTTAATGAAACCCAAAAAATCCTTCACAAAAATATACAAGTTAGTGCTACTTGCGTTCGTGTGCCAGTCCTTAGAAGTCATAGCGAGAGTATCACTATCAGATTTCAAACAGCAATTGACGCACAAAAAGCAACTCAAATTCTAAAAAACGCTCCAAGCGTAGTAGTCCAAGATAGCCCAAAAGATAATCTATACCCAATGCCAATCCACGCTAGTGATACAAATGATACTTATGTGGGTAGGATTAGACGTGATAATTACGATGAGAGCATACTTCACCTATGGTGCGTAGCTGATCAAATCAGAGTTGGCGCTGCTACAAATGCGGTTAGAATAGCACAAAAATGGATAGAGCTACAAGAGCAAAATGGATAGTGTAAAAAACAAGATAGAAAGGCTATTTGAAGGGCTTTTATGGAAGTCTAGAATGGTTACCTTGCTTCCTGTGATATTTGGATTACTAGGAGCTTTTGTAATGTTTATTGTAGCTAGTTATGATATTATAAAAGTATTTATCTATGCTTGGAATTACCTAGTATTAGGCGATCATAGTATAGATTTACATAGTGATGGCGTGGGGCTTATCATCGGTGCGATAGATCTATATTTGATGGCGCTTGTATTTTTTATATTTAGCTTTGGAATTTATGAGCTTTTCATTAGTCAAATCGATACAATTAAAAACTCCAGACAGGCTAGAGTGCTTGAAGTTCATAGTTTAGACCAGCTCAAAGATAAGATTGGTAAGGTTATTGTGATGGTTTTAGTGGTAAATTTCTTTCAGCGTGTATTACATGCTAAATTTACCACACCGCTTGAAATGGTATATTTAGCATTATCGATTTTAGCTCTTTGCTTGGGTCTATATTTCTTACATAAAAGCTCAAAACATTAGGATAAAGGATATTTATGATTTTTATAGATGCGTGTTTTGGTAAGCCAACACCTTATACTCCAGTTTGGATGATGCGTCAAGCTGGTAGATACCTTCCTGAATATATGAAAGTAAGGTCTGAAGCGGGGGATTTTTTATCACTTTGTAAAGATTATAAAAAAGCTAGTGAGGTTACACTTCAGCCTGTGGATATTTTAGGCGTAGATGCGGCGATTCTTTTTAGCGATATTTTGGTTGTTCCTATGGAGATGGGTATGGAGCTTAAATTTGTAAAAGGCGAAGGGCCGCTATTTCCTAAACCAATTGCCACGATGGAGGATTTAGATAGATTAAGTAGCGATAAAGCTATTAAAAATTTAAGCTATGTATATGATACCATTAAACTAACTAGAGAAAAATTACCACAAGATAAAGCTCTAATAGGCTTTTGCGGTGCTCCATGGACTATAGCTACATATATGATCGAAGGCGGTAGCACCAAAACCTATAATATCTGCAAAAAAATGGTATATGATAATCCGCAATTTTTACACGCTATTTTGCGTAAAGTAACTAACGCACTCAAACTATATCTATCAGAGCAGATTAAAGCTGGGGTCAATGCCGTTCAGATATTTGATAGCTGGGCTGGAGCATTAGAAAAAAGTGCTTATATGGAATTTGGATTTAGCTATATTAATGAGATTGTAGATTACTTAAAAAGCAATTTTCCTGATATAGCTGTAATTGTCTTTCCTAAAGGGATTGGCGGATTTTTAGAAGATATTAGCGGTAATTTTGATGTGCTGGGTGTGGATTGGAGTACTCCGCTTAAAAGCGTCAAAAACTCACTAGGTAAAAAATATGTCCTACAAGGCAATATGGAACCAGCAAGACTATATAGCAAAGATGCGATAGATGATGGCGTAGATGAAATTTTATCAATTATGGGTGGCAAAAGGCATATTTTTAACCTAGGCCATGGTATTTTGCCTGATATTCCAGTTGAAAATGCCAAATACTTTATCAAATCTGTCCAAGAAAAATCCGCAAAATATGCAAAATAATGAAGTATAAATTCATATTTGGCCCAGTGAGTAGCCGCAGATTTGGTAGCTCACTTGGGATTGACTTAAGCCCAGAGCAAAAAAGTTGTAATTTTGACTGCTTATACTGCGAATTAGCTAAAGCCAAGGTTATCCGCACCATAGCAAATGAGCCAAGCACTAGCGAGATAATAAATGAGCTAAAAGACGCTCTTAGCGAATTTAAAGATATTGATGTTATCACTATTACGGCTAATGGAGAGCCTAGTCTATATAGCGATTTATCAAATTTAATTGCTCAAATAAATCTACTTAAAACTACGCAAAAATCATTAATTCTTAGCAATGGAAGTGCCGTTTTAAACCCTAAAATATCAAACACCCTTTTAGAGCTTGACATTGTTAAATTCAGCCTTGATAGTGCTAATCCAAAGACATTTCGCAAAATAGATAGGAGCATCGATAAGATCGATACAGATAATCTAATAGAGCTAATGAGCGAATTTAGGATGAAATTTAAAGGTGAGCTGATTATGGAAGTTTTGGTTGTGGCTGGTTATAATGATAGCGATGATGAGTTTATAGCATTAAATAAAGCCTTTAAAAAGATCTCACCCCATAGAATAGATATAAGCACCATAGATCGCCCACCAGCTCATAACGCTAGTGGCGTAAGTAGCCAAAAGCTGCACCATCTATCTACTTTCATAGACGCAGCACCGGTAAATATCGCTTCTAAAATGCCCTTAAAATCTAAATTTGATTATAGTCAAGATGAGCTAGAAAAGCTTCTTAAATTACGCCCTCAAAGCCTATATGATATAGACAATAATTTCACGCAAAATGCAAAAATAAATTTACAAAACCTAATAAATCAAGGCAAAGTGATAGAATGCGATTTAGCGGGAATGAAATTTTATAGAATTTAATAAATATCTTATATTTAAGCTAAATTTAATTGACAAATATTAAATTATTAGATATAATTCCAGCTCATTTATACAATATTCCGGATTAGCTCAGCGGTAGAGTAGTCGGCTGTTAACCGATTGGTCGCTGGTTCGAATCCAGCATCCGGAGCCACTTTATATTTATCCCCCCCCCTATTTTATAATCTTAACTAATCAAATGATTTTACTTACTATTTTGATTAAAATTAGCAATTATACTTTATAATCTTATAATTTTTAATATTTTAATTTTTATTTAAAATAAATTGTCTCGCCACGCTTAGTCACTTTAGTATAAATTAAACTTACATATAATTTGCCTAACTTCTTGTTAATTTGATAATAACTAAATTAAAGCGACAAGGCAGTTTGCTTATATATCAATTGGTTAAAAATAAAATAATAGCAAATTTATAGATATAAACATAAATTCTCATCAAATTTAGCTAATAGATATTTTTATTTAGCATAATATACTATAAGATAAAGTGCGATAATCACACAATACTAGCTATCATTTAATAAAATCGTAAATCACCACTCCGCCTTTTTAAACCGTATATCTCCTTGTGTCAGAGCCTAAAATATCGCTAAAAAGTTATAATAACTAAGGGTAAGATAGTGAAAGCTAAATTATAAATTAAGTATTAACCTAAATTTATAGTACTTAAAAGTATATTAATTGGATAAAAGTAATTTTAAATATTTGTATCTAAGAGATAATATTAAAGGTAGGGCGTAAGCCCCACCTTGTAAATCTAGGATTAGTCAAGAACCTTATGGTTATAAGGTTTGTTATTTTTATCTAATTCTAGAAGTTTAGCATCTGGGTTATCATTTATATTGCTGTGTTCATAATAGCGATCGCCAGCTTTATGGTTTTTACCTGTGCTTTGACGAGCGTCATTTAGATCCACTTTATAGCGAATTTCACCTGGATTTAATTTTTGAATATCCTCAAAACCTAAATTGCTAGTTTTAAAATCACTAAATCCATATTCAAGAGCTATTTCGCTTAGTTTGGTTTGACCCATTCTAGCCATTTCTAAAGCTTGAAGTAGCATTCTACTAGCTTCTCTTGGGCTATGGAAGCCAGTTGAGTTTTCAGCACCCACAAAGTCGCCTCTCATTTGACCTTTTCTATGTAATTCTAAAACTTCTTTTAACACTGCAGAGATTTTTTTGTCATCTGCTTTGCCATCTGTTTGAAACTCAGGAAGTGCGCCTAGTCTATCACGCATATTTTTAATATCGTTTATTAGGCTTACTGTAGCATACTCTACTGATCTTAGATCAAATGCGATTGATCTTTGTATATCTTTGATTTGTGCTTTTAGTTCCTCTTCGCTTTGAGTATGGCAGCTTTTACAAGCAGCGTTAATATCTTTAAGCGGAGATGTTACATTGTGATTTGTCATTTTGCTTGAGCCTTTTCTCACATATGGCATATGACAATCAGCACAGCTTACACCATTTGCAGCATGGACTGAGCTTGAGTATAGCTCTGTTTCAGGGTGCTGAATTTTTAGCATTGGTGCTTTTGTAATTTTGTGCGGCCAATCTTGTGGGAATATAGAGCGAGTTACATCTTCATCGTAATACTCATCAAACATCTCAATTCTAAATGGCTTATCTTTACCCCATTGTTTCCATGGGAATACTAGCTCGATACCATCAACTTCAATTTCAGTTGCTTTATTGCCATCTCTCCAGCTATCAAATTCATCATAAGTTTTTTGAGTGCCATTCCACCATTTTTTACTAGTATCACTAGCTATTGACTCGCCTATAGTTTTGACTTTTTCACCAGTTGGGCGGAAGTAGTATTCAACATGGCATTGAGCACAAACTAAGCTTCTCATTTCGCTTCTTGTAGCTTTAACCCCAGTTACAGAATCTGGCTCATAGCCTCTCCATTTTGTCAAAGCGTTGATTAACGCAGTGCGAGTTACACGAAGTTCCATTGTATTTGGCACATGGCAATCAGCACAAGCAACACCCATTCTTTTACCGCCATGAGGGCCGCTATGCTCTGGGCTATTTTCTGTGATACCTTCTAATGCTGGGACATTTTTTATCATTGTCCAATATTTTGCACTATTAAATGATACCCATTTTTCACGAGGAGTATCGCCTAAAGCAGCGTTATTTTCTAGCCATTTTGTCCAACCGCTATGACAATTCATACAAGCAGCTGGCTGACCGCCAAAACCAGCAAAACCATGTGAATTTAAGAAATCTTTATTATTTCTTGCTGTATCCATTTGATCTACTTGAATCCAGAAGTGGCCACGCTCTTCATTTGCATCTATAGAGAATGGATAACCAGCCCATAAAACCGTAAGTTGTGGGTATCTAATCAATTTAGAATATGAGTGATTTCCACCAAATTCAGTCTCAAACGGAGCTTCAGTTTCAACTGTTTGATACATATCTATATATTCAGGGAAATTTTTACCCCAAACATTAAAGCGTGGATCATCATCGCTCATATTCACCACATCTTTAGAGACTACACCAGCCATATCAGGCTGAGCTTTTTTGTTTGAAATGTCTTTGTTAAATAAAACAAAGCCGATCAAAACAATGATGGCTAATACCGCCAAAAGAGCCTTTTTCATACTCCTATCCTTTCTATAAAAGTTAAATTTACTCTATTACTAAAATCAATCTTAGAACCCACGAGTGTGGCCTACGCTAGCGTGACATTTAACGCAGCTTAGCTGTTCATTAGCGTGATTTATAGTTGTTGTTGGATTTACCACTACTGATACCATTTGAGAGTGGCAGCGAACGCAGTTTGCTTGTACCATATTTTTACTCATTTTAGTTGCAGTGAAATTTTGAGGTAAATCATCTAGTTTAAAGGTAAATGCATAAGCGTGTGATATACCACTTTGAGCTTTAGCTATCCATTTATCCACAAATTCATTAGGTAAATGGCAGTCATTACAGCTTGCTAATGGCTTGCCGTTTATCTCTCTTGAGTGGGCACTTTTACGCCAGCTAGCATATACATCATTCATAACATGGCAGTTATTACAGGCTGCACTATCATCGCTAAAATAAGACATACCCTTAGCATTGTAAAAAGTATATCCAGCAGCCACAATAATGATCGCTACAACAACTAAAAACCACATAAATGTAGAGTTATTACTATTACCTTGCACTTTATCCTCCTTCCCAAAAAGATAAAAATGTTAAATGAAATTGTAATGAATTTTAATTTTTTTGTCAATAAAATTAAACTTAAACTTCGATTTTATCATATTTTAAAAGCAATCTTTCAAGCATATTTTTACGCAGATTTAGTTTAAATTTGATTAATATAATTTTTATCTTATTTTATACTACGGCCTTATTTTGCCACTTTTTGCTCTTCCATCTTAATGCGTTTGTCATACCACGCAAGGCCTCATCAGCACAAAATCCAATCCAAACACCCACAATTCCAAGTCCAAAATAAAAACATAAAACATATCCAACAGGCAAAGAAATCCCAAACATAAATATCACCCCACTAAAAAAGCAAAATCTAGCATCGCCACTAGCACGAAGTGAATTTACCATTATAATATTAAATGTTCTAGCGACTTCAAGAAATATAGAAAGAGCAAATAGAGGTATCATAATCTCTTTTAAAATATCATTTAAATTTAAGATACTCATAGTTTGATTTTGTGCTAAATAGCTGCTAAGAGCTACTAAAAATGAGGCTAAAAGGCTGATATATAACGCTCTCCAAGTGTGTTTATATGCGATTTGGAGTTTTTTAGCACCTACTAATTTGCCAATTATTATCTCATTTGCGACGCTGATTGCTTGACCAATTAACATTATAAATAAGGAAATTTGAAAATATATGGTTTGGACGCTTAAATTCTCTTTGCCAAGACTAGCTACAAAGCCAAAAGCTATTGTATATTGCACGATCCAAAGCAGATTTTCGCCAGCTGACCAGCCGCCAATTTTCATAATTTTGGCTATTACTTCTCGTTCAATTGTGACAAATTCGATTAATTTTAGCTTAAATTTAACTATATAAATGAGTATAAATATCAAAATTAATATAGCCAAAACTCGCCCTATTATAGTAGATAGCCCTACGCCAAAAAGCTCACTTTGAGTAAAATTTAATACATAAAAGTTCCCAATTAATGTAACTCCATCCATAAAAACAGTCACAAACATAACACTATAAGCTCTATTATAAACACGAATTATAGAAGCTAGCACGATCCCAACTGCATCAAAAAATAGGCAAATTCCAAGCATATATAGATAAATTGTGCTTTGTCTCATTAGCTCTTGTGGGACATTCATAAGCTCTAAAATCCACTCCCCATGCCACAATATCCCAGCCCCACATACTAAACCTAAAATGAAATTTAAAAATAAACTTTGATGTATCGCCTTAGAGGCTAAATAGCTGTTTTTAGCACCGATAGCTTGAGATATTACAACCGAACAACCAATACTTAAAAATGTAAAAATCGTGATAAAAATATCTAAAATTTGATTTCCAGCACCCATAGCCCCAACTAAGAAATTTGAGTATGCTGCGACCATTAAGGTGTTGATAATAAGCGATAAATACCGCAAAAATAATTCAAAAAATATAGGAACGCTAAGAGCTTTGAGTGAGAGTTGTTTAGAGAACATTTGATCGCCTAATTATAAATTTGATTGCTAAATTCTAGCATAATAAGAATAAAAATTAAATTTATAATTTAATAAAAATATAAATTCTTTTTTTAAGATATTATTAAATTTCTTTGATGAAATATCTAAATTTTTATATTAAATTAAGTTTAACTAAGCTAGAATTTGATTTTGATATTAATTCTTAAGGTATAAAAATGAGTAAAAATTTAGGCTATTCTTGCTTGGCTTTAACTATGATTGCAAATTTAAATTTACAAGCAGAAAATTTAGCTAATCCTAAAGAAATAACACCTTTAAAGCAATTCTCTCCACCACCATTAATCAATCCAAATATCACTCTTGGCTACTATCTAGAGAATCGATTTGATAGAACTTTTCGCACTTCATATTACCGAGTTACAGATATAATTGATAAATCCTTAGATCTATTTCATATAAGTGGCGGGTATTTTGATCATAAAAAATTATAGCACCATATTATTAAGAGCTAGAGAGTCTAATCTCTATACTACATTAAATGCTCACACAACCAATGCCACCCCATATAGAAGTGCTAATGGAGATAAGATTAATTTTGGCTATAATCGAGATGGAGTAAATTTAATATTAGGCTATGTGTTTGATCCATTTAATGAGATTAAATTTAGCTTTTTAGAAGATAATATAAAAAATGATAAACAACCTCAACATACGATGGATCTACTATATACAAGGCGTTATGTTTCTAAGATTAATTATAGATTTGGGTTTAATGATCTATCTGATACTTTAAATTTTGATCTTTCTTATATTAAATTAGATCGAGAAGCTGATAACTTCTCAAATCGTCAAAATAACGCAAATCAAGTAAAGATGAGAGTAGATAGGGATATTTTTAATACTAGTGTAAAATATGATAAAGATATTTTAAGCTTTCATAATCTAATTGGAATTGGCTACACGCATGATAATCACATAGCAAAACGATACGCCAAAGCAAATAATCAGAGTGAATTTAAATTTAACGGCTATAGATTTCCAGATATAGAAGTAGATGAGTTTAATCTATTTGATACAATAAAATATAGTATTTCGCCAGCTCACGCTATATCAATTGGATTAGAATATGATTATAATAAAGCAAAAATCAAAGCCTTAAATGATGTAGTCCAAAGTAATGGTGTGATTAATATAACTCCACAAATTATATGGAAAAACCACTATGGAGATATATTTGATGGAGATATAAATCAAGACGCTTTAAGTATGGCTACTAGATATGATTTTACCCCTGATGATACTCAAATTTACTCTTTGAGTTTAGAAAGCATTGAGAGAATTCCTAGCAATGATGAGAGATTTGTCTCCTTAAATGGCGCAAACGCTCAAGGCTGGGCATCAAACCCAAATTTAAATCCAGAGCGTAGAAATAGAATAAAAACTGAATTTAAACTAAAAAATAGCAATTTCATAGACTATATGAGTTCTAAATTTGATAATGATTCTTGGCAAATTGGAGGGCATTTTATCGCTGATTGGGCTAATGATTTTATAATTTTAGATCGCAGTAAATCCATAGCCACAAAAGGCAATGTAATATCTAGGAATATCGATGCGAGGCTATATAGCCTTAATGGAAATCTAAGCTATAATTTTTTAGAAAATTTTGGTTTTAAAACAAATATATATTATAATTACGGAGAAAATAAAAGCGATAATAGACCTCTTTATCAAATAGCACCACTTGAGATGACTTTAAATTTAGATTATCAAAATTATACCAAATTTGGCAAATACTCTATAGGTGCTGCCATGAGAGCTGTGGCTAGTCAAAATAGAGGTGATTTTGATAAAAATAGCGGTCTTGGTATAGATAATAAAACAGGCGGATTTGCTATATTTGATCTATATGCAAGTATTGCTATTAAGGGTAATTGGGAAGCCAGATTTGGTGTTAATAATATTTTTAATAAAAAATATAGTGAATATATTAGCGGTTCGCATGTAGAAGCCATAGAGCCATCTGCAGTGGATGCACCAGGTAGGGGATTTTATGTTTCATTTAATGGCAAATTTTAGGAGATAATGATGAATAATAGAAGAGATTTTTTACAAAAAAGTTCGATTTTAGCTCTTGGGTCTTTGGGTGTTTTGAGTATTCCAAATTTACTCTTTGGTAATAAAAATAGAGTTGATATTTGGAATGCGCCTGCGATTATATCGCTTATTGTGGCTGTAGCAATAAAGCAAGGAATGGCAAAAGATTTAATAAACCTAAACTATAAAGAGTGGAGAAATCCTGATCAATTAAGAGCTGGATTTGCAAGTGATTCGTTTTTGCTATCAAGCTCACCTGTAAATGTAGGACTGAATTTGGCAAATCAAGGACTTGATATTAAGATGCTAAATATCTTAACAAATGGATTAAACTACATATTTAGCAAGGATAAAAATTTAAGCTCATTAAAGGATTTAGAGGGTAAAAAACTAATTATGGCATTTAAAAATGATTTGCCAGATATTGTTTTTAGATCATTATGTATAAAAAATAACATAAATTTAGACAAAATCAATATCACATATGTCCAAACTCCACCTGAAGCGATGATGATGTTTTTAAAAAAAGATTTTGATAATATCCTTATATCTGAGCCTATGGGATCGGCAATGGGTTTAGCAGCTAAGAAAAATGGAGTTGATATAAAACGAGCTTTAGATATACAAAAAATATGGGCTGATACATTTAAGCAAGCCCCTATAATTCCGCAAGCTGGATTGATAGTAAATGGTAGCTTTTATCAAAAAAATATAGAATTTTTCAATACTTTTCATCAAGATTTAAAAGATGCTTTAATATGGATAAACTCTAGTCCTGACCTAGCAGCACAATTTGGCTCTAAATACCTACTTGTACCACAACCAGCGATAAAAGAGGCTATAGCTTATGCCAATTTGAGAGTGGATAGATGTAAAGATATTTCTGATAATTTAGATAGATTTTTTAGCATAATCTATGATATAAATCCAAAACTCATAGGTGGAAAAATGCCTAGCAAAGAGATATATTTATGATAACACAAGATGGTAACGCCATAAGACTTAACGCTTTTCATAAAATTAGCAACTACCTAATAGAAGGACTTAGTGGGCTTGGAATCATAGCTCTATTTTTAGGAGTGTGGCATATTGGCTCTAAGATTAGTGGGGAATTTATCTTACCAGCCCCGCTTAATGTCCTTCAACGCTCACTTGAGATTATCGCAAGTAGTGATAATCAAATTTTACTAACAATATATAGAACAACTATTAGCATAGTTTTTGCCTTTATTATTGGCTGGATTTTAGGCGTAATAGCTGGAAGCTTTAAGACATTAGCTAGATTATTTAAACCACTGATGGATATATTTTTAGCCATTCCACCAATTATATGGATTGTTATAAGTTTGTTTTGGTTTGGGATTGGAAGTGTGAGTGTGATTTTTTCTGTATTTATAGCAATTTTTCCTTTAAGCTTTGCAAATTCTATGCTTAGTGTGATTACTCTTGATGATAGGCTAGATGAAGTTTGTATCGCTTATAAATTAAATTTATTCAAAAGATTAAAAGCCTACTATCTGCCACATATCTTGCCATATCTTTTAAATTCGCTAAATATCATAACTGCTATGGGAATTAAGATTATGATTATGGCTGAGCTACTTGGTGCTAGCGATGGAGTTGGGGCTAAAATCGCAGATGCTAGAACTTACCTAGATACTACTGAAGTTTTAGCTTATGTTACGATTATGATTGGGTTTATTTTGCTATTTAATTTTCTTTTTATAAAGCCTATAAAGATTATATTTCTGCCTTGGCTTAAGGAGAGTTGATGAGTATTTTAAGAGTTGAAAACTTAAGCTATTATATAGCTCAAAAGCCTATAATTAAAGATTTTTCCTTAAGTCTAAATTTAGGTCAGATTGTAACACTTTTTGGTCCTTCTGGATGTGGAAAAAGCACATTTTTAAGGCTAATTAGCTCTATTTTAAAACCAAAAGATGGAATTATAAATCATAGTGGCAAAATCTCATATATATTTCAAGAGCACCGCCTTTTTGATAGTTTAAGCGTCTATGAAAATATCGCCTTAGTGATGAAAAGAGCAGATCCAAAGTGGATATATGATAACCTTAGCGATTTAGGTCTTAGCAAAATAGATGCTAAAAAATATCCCAATGAACTAAGTGGCGGTATGAGAGCTAGGGTAGCTTTTATTAGAGCTTTGGCTTATAATGGGGATTTGATATTGCTTGATGAGCCATTTAGTGGTATTGATTTTACCATGCGTCAAATATTAATGGAGAAATTAAATTCAGCCATAAAATCAAATAATAAAGCCGCTATTTTAGTTACTCATGATGCTTATGAGGCTTGTAAGCTATCTGATATTATAATTTTTTTATCACAAACTCAAATGCAAATAGAAAAAACTCTAAAAATAAATCAAAAAAATAGAGATGAAAAATTTATAAAAGAGCTTTTTAATAGCGAATTTAAAGGGAGAATTTACTTTGATTAGTAGTTTAAAAGAGTTAATTTATGATTTTTTTATCCACCCTATGAGACTATTTTTTATAATGAGTGGATTATTTGCTATTTTTGGGACAATTATACTGATATTTAATATTGGCGATTTTATATCATTTCATAAATTTATATTTATAGAGCTTTTTGTCTCTAGTGCTTTTGTGGGCTTTTTGCTTACTGCTGTGAGCGATTGGGCTGATTATAAGGGGAGTTTGTTGCCTTATAGCGTAATTGGATTTATATTATTAATTCTAGCTTTATCAACTCAAATTTTAGGCTTTAATGGCTCTATTTTTATAGCATTTTTATGGAGCTTTATAGCTATAACGACCTTAATTTGGCTGATAAAAGCTAAGAATTATGATAATTTTAGCTTGATTTTTCTTCTTTGTTTTATTGCTTTTATTGAATTTTATGGGGTTATTTACGAGCCTAAGCCCTATGCATTAATACACTGCTTTATGGGTGGAATTATTTTAATTGGATTTAGGATTAGTACTGTGCTTGCTAGATTGGCTTTAGATAGAAAATTTAAAGATAATTCATATATATTTATCCCAAATCCAATTTTAAAAAATATCTCCTATATCTCTCTTTTAGCCCTTGCTTTGTGCGATATTTTAAGATTAGATAATACTACTTCTGGATTTATCTGTGCTGGAGCTGGATTAATTATCCTAAGTCAAATATCACAATGGCATCATAGAGTATTTCTAAGCACACATTATACATTTATATACTATATTTTATTATTTGGAAGCGGGCTAATATATCTAGCTTTGGGGGTTGATTTGCTATTTGGGCTTAATTTTACCAGCACAATATTACATGGGATTACCATTTGGAGCACTATAGGATTTATCTTTTTTGTATTTAATGTATCATCGCTTAGACATAGCGGACAAGCAACTTTAAACCTACCAATCTGTGGTAAAATAGGAATTATTCTACTAGCCATCGCTACTATATCAAAGCTATTTTTAGCCCAAATTTGGGATATTTTTTATATTACAATTCCAGCTATATTAGTTGGATTGCTCTTTTTAATCTTTGTTGGTAGATATACTATAATATATAAAAACAACCCATTTACAGATGATCCTGAATAATAAAGATAATTAAATAGAATAAATCAAATTTATTCTATTTATAGTTTTTACAAATCTATAACCACCTTAGCAGCTATGGCTAATTGGTATAAAATTTGAGTTAAAATACTTGTAGCTTGTAGCATTTTGGTCTCTACCTTTGGTAAAACCAAAATCGAATCCCCAGGATAGACATCCTCTCCGCTAGAGGCTTTGAATTTACCAGCTTTACCATTGGCTGAAACTAGTATAACTCTACTGCTATCAGCCCTAGAGCTTAAATCCCCAGCCATCTTGATATAATCTTCAATATCAGAGTTAGCCACATGAGTAAATGCTCCTGGCATTGATACCTCGCCTTGGACAATTACTATATTATCCTTTGTTGGTATATAGATGGTATCATCTTCTTGTAATACAATTTGATAAATATCATCTTTATTGCTAATCACCACTTGACCCTTAGGCTCAACCATTCTAGCACGCTCTATAAAATCCAAAATCGCCTTAGCCTCAGTCGCTCTAATCTGCGCTTCTTGGGTTGTATCTGATGAGGTAGTAAGGGCTATGGATTCTAGCTCTCTTAGGTGTGAATCAATCAAATTTTTTTGCATTTTAGCCACACTTTTTCTAAATAGCTGAAGTGCGTCTATATTTGATTGTGGATTAAAGCCGATCTTATCCATCAAATCTCCAAGAGTAGCACCCTTTGGCATAACTATCGCACGAGAGCCACTATGCTCTCCATCTATATTTACACGCACTTCACTAGCAGAGTGATCAGTCATAAACTCAACCGCATCTCCAGCCCTTAAGTTAATAGAATCGAATTTAGCTAGTGGATAGCTATTGATTTGAATTTGACTATTATCTGCGTGACTTCTTACAATCGCTTGAGTAACAACTGGTTTAATACCAGCTAATCTAGCTAACTCTTTTAAGCTCATTGTCTTATCTTTTGCCTCAAATCTATATGAGCGAAGCACCTCGCCACTAGCACTCATATACGCCCCAACGCTACCTACTAATATCACATCTCCATTTTTAAGCGCAAACATCTCTATCTTGCCATCAACCATAAAATCATATAAATCCACTTTTTTATAAGGCTGATTATTACGAACAACTATAATATCACGAAAGCTACCATACTGCGGATTTATGCCACCAGCTTTATCTATGAATTGGATAAGTGAATCTGAGCTAAGCCCTTGATAAAGACCAGGTCTATTGACATTGCCAGTTACAAATACAGATACATTTTGATAAATTCCCATATCAGCATAGACATGGACATTCTCTTTAAATACCTTTTTTACGCTTTTTGAGATTGTCGCGACTAAATTTGAGTTTTTCACACCCAAAAGCTTAATAACACCAACTTTTGGTAAAAATATATTTCCTTGAGAGTCTATAGTAAGTTGTTTTTCAAACTCATACGCCCCCCAAAGCTTCACATTTACCATATCTCCAATGGCTAAAATATAATCAGGATTATAGATATGCTGACTAACCATCGTAAAATTACCATTAAATAAATTCTCTCCAAACACGGTTTGTACCGGCTGAAAATTATATGTAGTTTGGTTTAAATCTTGTGTATTTGTAGTAAATGATTGAGTAGATGAAACTACCGAATTTGCTGAGTTTATAGATTCTGTTTGCACCGCAGCTATAGATGAAGTTGTAAAAATAGCTAAAATTAATAATAATCTTTTCATTTTATAATCTTTCCAAATTTGAGTAGTTTATAATTCTACATTAAAATCGATTAATAAATGGCTAATCAACGCCTTTTATCAAATTTTCTTTTACCTATTGTTTGCTCATTTAGTCTTCTGCTTAGCATTAAATCGATAATTGGCTGCTCTCTTTTATTTGCTCTTTGGCAGTGGTTTTTTTGAAATTTATCTGTGATAAATATCACGATTTTAGCCCATCTTTTATGACGCATTCTCCACGCATGGCTAGATACGGACTCCCAAGCATAGCCATTAAATATAGTAGCATTTACGAAGTGATCAAGTGCTCTAACGCCTTGTCTAGCACGAGTTGGATCGCCAAAAGTGCCAACAATAACAATATAAATATACCCAATTATAGCCATCGGGACAAGCACACACAAAAGTGCCGTCCCAACTATCTTCTCCTTTAATCTCAAATTCACTGCCTTCGCGTCATCTTAATCATCATGCCATTAGCCGAACGCACAGTGAGCCTACCAACCACATCAGGGATAAAGCCATCTTTTAACTCCAATTTAAATTCTCTTAAAATATTAGCCAAAATTATAATCGCCTCTTGCATAGCAAAGCCTTGTCCGATACAAATTCGCTCACCTAGCCCAAATGGCATATACTTCTCTTTTGGAATATCATCATTATGCCTATCTGGTCTAAACTCATGTGGAGCATCCCAAAAATCCTCATGCCTATGAATAAGCCATGGTGCCACAACCACGCCAGAGCCTTTTTTTAATACCTTATCCCTAATTTTAGTATCATTTTTGCTTTGTCTAGCAAAAAAGCCAACTGGCGGATATAGCCTAAGTGCCTCTTTAAAAACATTAGTTAAATATCTCATATTTTTTATATCAGAGATGCTAAATTTGCCATCTTTATTAATGCTAATTACCTCATTATACGCCTTTTGCTGTGCATCTTGATCAAGGCTTAAGCAGTATAGCGTCCATGTAAGCGAACTAGCTGTAGTCTCATGACCTGCTAAAAATAGCATGGAAACCTGATCTAAAATCTCTTCAAAGCTAAATCTTTGATTACTATCAGCATCGATAGTGTGTAAAAGCGATGATAAAATATCACAATGCGTATCATTAGCGTAATTATCATATCTAGGCTTGATAATATTTGAGAGATTTTGCCTTATTATCTCTCCAGCTTTCATTCTTTTATTCTCTCCAAGTATATTTGATAGCCATTGTGGCACACAAAAAAACTTCCTAATAGCCGTTCTAGCGGTCTCTTCTTGGAATGTTACAAATGCGTGTAAGATCTCTTTACCTTTTTCTTCATCAAGCTTTGCACTCATAATGGTGCGAAATATAACATCTGCAGTTACAAAAGTCATATGCTCATCAACTTCGATAATAGAGCCATCTTCATACTTCCTAAATCTATCCATCATATCAGCAGCCGCACTACTCATAAGATCAAAAACCTTGCTAATCCTAGTCATCTCAAAGCTAGGTCGTAAAAGCTCTCTTTGCTTTTTCCACACTTCACCATTGGTAGTAAAGATACTCACGCCTAAAAGTGGCTTTAAAAGCTCGTGAAGTAGATCGCTTTTTGGGAATTCCTTGACATTATCAATCATAATTTTGCGAACTTCATTTGGGTCATTTACTACAAATAGATCAAATCCAGGCATCTTCACTCTACCAGATCTCATCTTATAGCTCTTGACATAAAGCCCATCTAGCCATGATCTGCGTTTAAGCAAAAAGGTCGTTATCAATCCAGCCTTATTATTATGTGGTTTTGGATGAAATGGACATACTCCCATATTAGCTCCTTTAAAATTTCTTATATTCAAGTTTGTTAGGATCTGCAACTAAGTAAAAATAGTCATATCCACCACGAATTTGAGTCGCCTTAAGATATAAAAAATGCACTTCATACCACTTATACCTTATATTTTTATATGTTTGTTTATCATAAATTTTAAAAAATCTTACAGATATTAAATTTGGCGAATTTTTAACACTTCTATCTAAAAGCTTGACATAATCAACCATAAAAAAGCACGCCCCATCAATCTTAGAGCTAAAATCTAGCCAGGTAATACCAGAGTTTGCTACTACTTCAAGATCGTTTTTAAATTTATCCCCATGGTTATGAAAAGATGCCAAAGGTGTGCAACCACCGATTAATACAAGCTTTAAATTTGATATATCCACTCCAAGGGCTTTACACTTTCTTATCACATTAGCTACGCTACTAATAGCTATAATACTCCCAACACTATGAGCTACAACCATAATCTCGCTACTAATATTTTGACTATTTTTTAAACTCTTTATAATCTCATTAGCAAAGCTCTCATTTCTTGCTTCAATGCCATCAATCTCGCCCTTAGCATATCTATAGCAAAATCTATATATACTAAGTAGCCAAAATATCCCAGCTTTATTACCAAGATAGAATATCGCTTTACTACTAAAATAGAGTATAAAAATAGAGATTACTAGCCATAAAATCACACTTTCTATAAAATTGCTAAGCACATAACAGATCAATCCAATAAAAAAATATATAGATAAAATAGAGAGTATAGGGTAGTATCCAGCGATTAATTGAGTGCGTGAATGCTTAGCCACCATGCGTGATACACCAGAAAAAAGATGTCCAACCAAAGAGGCAAAAAGTGCATTAAAAATATCTAAAAATCCCTTACAAAAATGCTTACTAGCTATATCATTCCAAGCTAAAAAATTATATCTAGTCTTACACCCTTTATACTCTATATCAAAATAGAATAGCTCATCTTTTTTTAGTTTGCCTAAATTTAGTTGATCTTGCTCTATTGCGCTTGTTTTATTTATATTATTTTTAAAGATGGAGTAGTAGTATTTTGGACTTCTAGGATCAAATCCAGCGATATAAAATAGCTCTCTATGCAACCTCTACCCCCCCCCCAATTAATTTACAAACTGGCTATTCTAGCAAATTTAATCATAATCAAAACTTAAATTAAGATTATAAAAACCCTATTAATCTTTATTGGAATTTAAATTTTTCCTTTAATTTTTAAAAGCCAATCATCTAAGGTTTTTTCAAACCCAATAGAGTTGCTATTATAAAATTTAATATCTTTTTGCATATATTTTTGCTCTACCCAACCACCAAAATCATGCGGATACAAATAATCTTTTTTAGCCACATCTGTATTGATAAGATATGGTAAAACCGGCATTGATGGATTTTTACTTATATAATCAAGTGCGAAATTTATAGCCTTATAGCTAGAGTTTGATTTTGGCGAACTAGCTAGATAAACAGCACATTGACTTAGGATAATTCTAGCTTCTGGATAGCCTATTTTAGATACTGCTAGCATAGCATTTGTAGCGATATTTAGGGCATTTGGGTTAGCATTTCCTATATCTTCACTAGCGAAAATCACCATTCTCCTAGCTAAAAATTCAGGCTCCTCACCAGCTGCTATAAGCCTTGCAAGGTAGTATATCGACGCATCAACATCGCTACCCCTTAAGCTTTTTATCATCGCACTTATTAGGCTATAGTGGGTATCCTTGCTACTACTTCCTTCGCTAAAGCTAGAGCATCGCAATGTTTTTAAAGTATCTAAATTTATATTTTTATCCACGCTTATGGCATATTCAAGTAGATTTAACATACTTCTAGCATCGCCTGAGCTTGAGCTAATCAAATACTCCTTAGCACCTTCATCTATAGTAAAATAGATATTTTTTTGTATATCATTTAATAACTCTTCTAAATCTGCGTATGATAGCGGCTTAAACTCAAATATCATCATTTTAGAGCGAATTCCGCTACTTACTATAAATTTTGGATTTTCAGTTGTGGCGCCTATTATTATACACTTTCTTTCTTCCATCGGGATCAAAAGAGTCTCTTGCTGAGTCTTGCTAAGGCGGTGAAATTCATCGATAAATATAAGCGGCAAATAGAGCGACCCGTCAAATTTAGCTATAATCCTTCGTATATCCTCGCTTTTTAAATTCGCCCCATCAAGCTCGAAAAATTCATAATCCATCTGCTTGGCAATGATCCTAGCCATAGTGGTCTTACCGCTTCCAGCCGTGCCGTAAAATAGGCTATGTGGGATATTTTTATTATCTATAAATTTAGCAAAAATCTCTCTAATCTCCTTATGACCTACCATATTCTCAATTTTAGTTGGTCTAAATTTAAGGCTTAAATTCATCTTTTTCCTTTTATAGGGTAGTTCATTGTCAAAATTATACAATAATAAAAATCTTTAAATAGCAAAATAGTAGAAAATGGATTTAAAAATAGCGATAGATGGTGAAATTTAAAAGCGATACACAACTTAAAATTTCACCAAAAAGCGTGATATGATAAATTTAATCACGCTTAAAATTTACTTAATGAGAGCAACCGCAGCCGCAGCCACCGCCTATAGCTTTTAATGCTGCATCGTAGTTTGGCTCAGTTGTGATTTCGCTAACTAGCTCTTTATAGACCACAACGCCATTTGGATCAAGCACGAAAATAGAGCGAGTTAATAACCCCGCAAGTGGGCTACTAGCTAGTAAAACGCCATACTCTTTGCCAAATTTAGCACCTTTAAAATCACTAGCTACTCTTAAATTTTCAATCCCTTCAGTCGAGCAAAATCTCCCCATAGCAAATGGAAGATCGAGCGATATAACTGTAGCTTCTACATTGCTTTTGCTAGCTACTTTTTGATTAAATGTTCTAGCTTCAGTAGCACAAACTCCAGTATCTAGGCTTGGAACGACTATTAATACTTGATATTTGCCACTTGCTCCGCCCACGCTTATAGTAGATAGATCTTTACCTACTAGCTCAACTTCTGGAGCTACTTGACCTACATTTACACCTTTTCCTTCTAACTCTACTGCTGTACCTTTGAAAGTTACTGACATATCATAATCCTTAATTAAATTTGCAAGTGCAATAATATCAAATTAAGATAAATAAACTCTTAATAACTCTTTTGAACTACGATTGTCCCTGCTAATATATCGTGCAAATTTCGCTTATCTTTTCTAAAAAAACAAAAAAGCGATCCACCAAAAATAAATGTAGTAATAAAGAAAAAATATCTAAGCAAGTATATAATCAAATTCGCCTTCTTGCCATTTAAACCAACTAGATAGATCCCTTGGGCTTTATATCCTGGGCTTTGTGCTTTAAAAGCAAAAAATAGAGATTGGATAAGACCAAAAACTAGCCAAACTAAAAAGATGGCTAGTTGATTGCTTTGAAACTCATCTTTACCACTTAAAATAGCATAAGTCATAATATACAAAAGCGGAGCAGCGATAAAAAACATATCCATGATAAAGGCCTTTACTCTGCTAAAAATATTTGCGGCTATGGCTCTATTCATGCGTTGCCACGGCTCCCTGGTTTAATAGCTTTTGAGCCATCTTTACACAATGGACAAGACTCAGGTGGGTAAATCTCAAATTCAAAATTACCAAGAGCAAAAAGCGGCTTATCATCTGGCAATTTACAACTATCTTTTTTCTCATTATTTAATCCACTAACCGCACAAAATCCACGATTAGCTAGCGCTGCAAAGCCCACTACAATACCACCTAAACTCTCAATAATCTTAGCACTCTCTAAGGCTGAACCACCAGTTGTGATTATATCTTCGCATATTATGAATTTTTCGCCCTTTTTCACGCTAAAACCACGCCTAAGAGTCATCACGCTATCTACTCTTTCAGTAAAGATAAATCTCTTTTTACCAGCTCTAGCTAGCTCATATCCGGCTAAAATTCCACCAAGAGCAGGCGAGCAAACACTATCAAATTCAACCCCAGCTTGAGAAATTTTGTTAAATAATTTATCGCACAAAACACCTGTTAAAATCGGATCTTCTAAGACCTTTGCACTTTGGAGATAAAACTGCGAGTGATTTCCACTACTTAGTAAAAAATGCCCTTGTAGATATGCTCCAGCCTCTTTATAGATTGATTCTAAATTCATATTAAACCTTTAAAAGCTCTGCTTCTTTATCTTTTACTATTTGATCCACTTTAGCGATGTAATTATCGGTGATTTTTTGCACCTCATCATAGCCTTTTTTGATCTCATCTTCGCTTAGGGTTTTATCTTTTTCTATCTTTTTAATATCATCATTTGCGTCTTTGCGAATATTTCTGATGGCTACCTTGGCTTTTTCGCCCATAGCTTTAGCCTCTTTAGCGTTTTTTTGGCGATCCTCTGTTGTCATCGGAGGGAAAAATAGCTTAACGCTCTCTCCATCATTGTTTGGATTTACTCCGATATTTGCAGCCTGGATAGCTGCGGCTATGGTCTTTAGCATAGACTTTTCCCATGGAGTTATAGTAATTGTGCTTGCATCAGTAGTTAAGATAGTAGCAACTTGATTTAACGCCGTAGGACTACCATAGTAATCCACATGAATATGATCTAAAATATTAATACTTACCTTGCCGGTGCGAAGTGTGGTAAAATCACGCTTTAAAGCCTCTAAAGCCTTATCGTTGTGTTGTTTTTGGTTATTGTAAATTTCATTTAGCATATCTATCCTTTTAGTTGGCTGTTGTATTACTATCTATTACTGGAGCTAATGGTGCTGTAGGCACTGCCTCAGGCAATTTAAACGAGTCAAATTTAGCACTATCTACTACCGAATCACGCAAAGATTGATTATAGGTATAACCAAGAGCTAGTGTATTAATAACAAATAAAAAGCCCATAAAAAATGTAAATTTAGCTAAAAATCCAGCCGGCCCCTTAGCACCAAATAAACTCTCATTGCTCCCACTATAAGCCCCAAGCCCCATAGAAGCACTCTTTTGCAATAATATGACAATAGTCAAAATCACCGCTAATAAAACTTGAATAATAAGAAGAATTGAACTCACGAGTATCCTTTGATTGATAGTATAATTAGCCCGTGATTATAGCAAAAAAAGTTAAAAATTTAGTTAAGCCGCCATCTAGGCAGCTTAAGTTTATTCTCGATTAAATATACCAAGAAGATTAAGAAGTGAAATAAATAAATTTAAAATATCAAGATACAAAGAAACCGCCGCAAGCACCGGACTATCATATCCGCCACGCAAAATCATCTGAGTATCATAAAGGATATAAGCACTAAATAGTATCGCACCAACTGCTGAAATTACAGTGGCTAAAACTGCACTTTGAAAGAATAAATTTAAAAGCCCAGCCACCACAATCACAATTAGTGTGATAAATAGCATTTTACCCATCGATGAAAAATCTCTTTTGGTATTAAAAGCAAAAAGAGTTAGCCCACCAAAAGCCACAGTAGTCATCAAAAATGCTTGAGTGATGATATGCCCCATACCAGCACCTATATAGGTATTAAGCACTGGACCTAGAGTAAGACCACTTACAAAAGTAAATCCAAATAGCAAAAATAGAGCTAAAGTTGGATTTTTGCGTGTGAAAAATAGACCAAAAAGCATTCCAAGCTCAAGGATTAAAAGCATCCAGCTAAAGCTTTTAACATAATCAACGCCGATATATGCCCCCACAGTCGCAGCTAATAGCGAAGCACTAAGAAGCTGATAAGTCTGCTTAACAAATGTCGCTCTAGCACTAATAGACTGCTCACTCTCATAAGTGCGACTAAACTCATTTTGTTGTGATGAGAGATTTCTATTATATAAACTCATTTTTCCTCCAATAAAAATTTACCCATAAGTCTAGCAAAATAAATTTAATACTAAATGAATTAAACCAATTTACAATATATTGTATAAGTAATTTTATTATTTTAAATATATCTATGTTTAAAGGCATTGTAATGATGGATAAAATTTGTAATATTTTAGATGATAAATTTCCGCAAAATGGCGTATTTAGTAGTGAATTTGAGTGGCTATATTTTTATAAAATTAATAAAAAAGCCAATTTAGCCACACATTTTATGAGCCATCATTTTGCGTGATTTTAAGCGGACAAAAGGAGGTTTTGATAAAAAATCAGATATTTTATTATGACAATAGTCGCTACTTAATAGCCCCAATGTATCTAAGCGCCAAATCAGCAATCACAAAAACACCATATCTTGCCCTTAAAATCGCATTTAGTGTAGATGAAATTTTAGAGATAATCAAAGAAATTGGCATTAATAAATTTAACAATACAAAAGATTTGGGGCTATTTTTTGGAGAGCTAGATAAAAATTTGCTTAATGCGATATTTAGACTTATCAGTCTTGAAAATAGCGATAAATTCAGAGCAAATTTAATAAAAAAAGAAATTTTATATCTGCTTTTAAGTGGCGATGGGGGAGATTTTTTACGCTCATATACGCAAAATGGAAGTATGAAAAATATTATTTTAAAAGCCATTAATGAGATAAAAATGAATTATAAAAATCAGATAAATATAGAAAATTTAGCAAGAAATTTTAATATCTCATCATCATCTTTTTACTCAAATTTCAAAGAGATAACAGGCGTAAGCCCGCTTGTGTTTATAAAGCATTTAAGGCTTGAAGAGGCCAAAAATATACTCCTAAATAGCAATCTTGATGCTCATAGCGTGGCTTTGATGGTGGGCTATGAGAGCTGGACACAATTTAGCCGTGAGTATGCTAGAATGTATGGCTTGCCGCCGATAGCTCACACAAAATTCCTAAAATCGCAAGGATTTTATAAAATTAGGCTACTATCTCTTGAATAAAAATAGGTAAAATTATCATACAAAATTTGAAGGAAAAAATATAAAAAACTTACAAAGCTAGCCTTGCCTTTCGTGCTTAGCACCTCTTTAATCTCAGCAAATGCAAATGAAAAATATGAACAAAAATCCCCATTAGAGCCAGTGTCCTTAACTCAAAAATGGGATAAAATTTTCACTAAAAGTAATAAGATTAATCACGCAAAAGTTACATTTAAAAATCGCTATGGCATTGTTTTAGTCGGCAACCTTTATGTGCCTAAAAATTTAAATGGCAAGGCTGGTGCGATAGCTATTAGCGGTCCATATGGTGCAGTTAAAGAGCAATCAAGCGGAATTTACGCCCAAAATCTAGCCGAGCGTGGTCTTATCACACTTGCTTTTGATCCTAGCTTTACTGGAAAGAGCGGTGGCACACCACGAAATATCAGCAGTCCAGAGATAAACACGGAAGATTTTAGTGCAGCAGTTGATTATCTTGGAAATTTAAATATCGTAAATAGGGATAAAATCGGAATTTTGGGTATTTGTGGATTTGGCGGATTTGCCTTAAATGCTGCTATTTTAGATACAAGAGTAAAGGCAGTTGCAACAAGCGTAATGTATGATATGACTAGAGTTATGGCAAAAGGTTATAACGACGCAAATGATGATAAAAATAAGCGTAAAGAGATGAAAAAAGCGATGAATGAGCAAAGATTTATTGATACAAAAACAGGCGTGATCGCACTTGGGGATAAAGAGACTCATTTAATTAGTCCAGAAAATATCACTGACAAAACACCAAAATTTGTAGCTGAGTATTCGCAGTTTTACAAAACAAAGCGTGGATTTCACGAGCGTTCAATAAACTCAAATGGAGCATGGGCTATCACAAACTCACTACCATTTATAAATATGCCGATTTTAAGCTATATCTCTGAGCTTGATACACCTACTTTAATCGTAGCAGGAGAGAATGCTCACTCTCTATATTTTAGTCAAGATGCCTTTAGTGCTATAAATGGCGATAAAAAAGAGCTTGTAATTATCCCAAATGCCGTTCATACCGATCTTTATGATAACACTACTGGCAAAATTCCATTTGATAAATTTGAGCAATTTTTTAAAATGAATTCGTAATATTTCGCATAATTTTTGCGTTGATTTTGGTGCTAAATTTAAAAGCAAATGAGATGAAAATCGTATTTATAACCCAAAGTGGCAAGGTTTTTGCCACTTTAAATGATAGCAAAATATCAAGGGATTTTTACTCTCTTTTGCCATTAAAAATTGAGCTTAAAGACTACGCTGGGGCTGAAAAATACGCTAAATTAGCAAGACCGCTTGATATAAGAGATGAGCCAAGCACAGATGGGAAAAAGGGCGATATTTCGTATTTTGCGCCGTGGGATAATTTTGTGATTTATTACAAAAATCAGCCCTTTTATGAAGGTATTATCCGCTTAGGTAGATTTGATGGCGATTTCAACGCAGTTATAAACTCAAAAAATGTAGAGATAAAGGTAGTAAAATGATAAAATTTGATGGCATCATAAAGCCAAACACAGAGCTTTTTAATCATATTAAATAATTAGTTAAAATAAATAGAGAAAAGGTCGCAAAACTAAGCGGTGCGTATCTTGCTCGTGATAAGATACGCCATATTTATCAGCCATAACTAGCTTAAGGTTGATGAGAGTGTGATTGTAAATTTGCCCTTTTATACAGATTTTGGCACTACATTAGGCTTGGTAAAAATATCAGCGTTAATGCCATAATAGCCGCCGCTTCTGTTGCAAAGTCCCAAATAGTCGTAGGCAACCAGGCAAAAATTATTAAAAATTTAATTTTTCTTAATAATTACTATTTTAGCTCTTAGTTCAAGCGGAGTTAATAAATCCAACTCCGCTTATTAAAAATTAAAATGAATATCTAGCATTTAAATTCACAGCTAAATCTGTATCATAGTCACCAAAAGCTGATTTTTCCAAGGTTAAGCCAATCCTTAGATTATCACTAGCTATCATATTTAGACCCAAATTCATAAGCATTCTAGAGTCTTTGTCGTTATATTTAGCACTCTCGCCATCTATGACTATCTCTGAGTTTTTCACCATCTCCCATTGATAGCTAAGCCCTCCAAGAGCGTAAGCTCTGATATGTCCTAGCCAAATCTCTCTTGCGAAGTTAAATCCAGCCCTTCCTACAAGCAAGTCTGACCCCTTAATATCCATCTCAAAGCCATTTTGATTTTTTATTGTTGCTCCGCTATTATTTAGATACACAAACTCAGCTTGTGGCTCAACATAAAAATTATCAAAATCAAACCTATAGCCAAATTCCCCACCTAAATAGAGTGAGTTTGTATTATAATCTGTATTTAAAAAGCTTAAGCTCATATTTGGGAAGTTATAATCCATTTTATGGTTATTTCTAGTATATTTTGCAATAGCATCTATATACCAACCACTATCAAACACTCCAGATATATAAAATCCCCCTCCGATAGCTTTGACATCGCCTTTTGCGTTATTGCCATCTATATCATTTTTTGTATGAGTTATAGTCATACCGCTAAAGATAGAACCGCTTGAAATTTGACTTTGTTTATCAAAACCAGCTTGAATATGGGTAAATCTATTTTCAAATCCATCAGCACTACCCTCACCGCTTAAGACCCTAGCCCAGCTACCAGTAGTTGCATTTATACCTCTTAATTCACCCATCCTTTTATTAAGGTTGTTAATATCAACATAGTTCATATCTATGCTTAGCTTTGAAGCGTCATTTGCCTCTTTAAGGGCTTCTTGATTTGTAGTTTTGATAATCTCTATACCGCCATTTTCATCTTTTTTAATATCATAATTAACTAGACCTTTATTTTGCACAAGCGGAAGATTTAAATCAGGGTTATACAAAGCTATATCTTTGCCATTTTTTTGAATTTTATAAAATACAGTATCGCCAATCTCTTCAATTTTCAAATTTAGCTCACCATATCTACTTACGGCATTTTGCACTGACTTGGTGGTTGCTTCTATGCTAGGATTGCTCGTGCTAGATCCGCTGGTACTGCCACTTGTGCTACCGCTTTGATTTCCAACATCTGGAGCTAAGGTGCCGCCGGTATTACCGCCTTGGTTACCAGAGTTGCCACCTTCTGGGGTTGTGCTACCTGTGTTAGAGCCTTCGCCATTAGATCCTTGATTGCCAGTGTTTCCTTGGTTGCCACTCTCACTGCCGCTATTAGAGCCACCAGTATTGCCTTGGTTGCCGCTAGATCCTTGGTTTGAGCCACTTTGGTTGCCACTCTCATTACCAGTATTGCCCTCGTTACCGGTGCTACCTTGATTACCAGAGTTGCCACCTTCTGGGGTTGTGTTACCAGTGTTGGAGCCTTCTCCGCTAGATCCTTGGTTGCCAGTGTTTCCTTGGTTGCCCTCACTAGTTGAGACTCCACAAGCCCACTCACTACCTGGTAAAACGCTTAATAGACAATCTTTTCTATTAGAAGTATCTTTATATGTGCCATTATTTCTAGCTTCATCAATGCTTAAATATGTAATGCTATAAATCTCATAAAGGTCTGTAACATATGTATTTGTGCTAGATACATAGTAGCTATAAAGAAAGCGGAAGGTTTCATTGCCTTTATTATCCGGAGCGTAATTGCCTATAACTTCTCTTAGCGTAAGCTGTCCGGCTCTATCTGTTACAGAGTCACTCACATAGCCCTTTTTAATCTTGCCATTTTCATCAACTTCAATCCCCCAAAGTGTAACCGTGTGAGTATCATCAGTCAAGGCTGCAACGACTTTTCCGGTTTTGAAATTTTCAATCAAAGATTTTGTAATGCCTTCACTTTGATAGTTATATCTCTCAGTCCAAAATGGTGCTCCACTAATCTTAGTTGGCCCATACTCTCTTTCAAGATATGTTGGTTGATTGTGAGTTTCATAAATTTTAAAATTTGGCGAAAACTCTTGCAGGTAGTAGATCATCCCACGATATGGTTGTAATCCGCCTTGAATATGTGGATATTTCTCATAAAACCAATCTGTGATAGCCTTATTTCCTTGTGGTGCACCATCTTTTAAATCCACATTGGTTGTCAAATTCTTTTGCCACCAGCCAAGAGTATTTCCAGCTACAGCACCCCAACACTGATTTGGATGTTGTAAATAGGCACTCCAACCGCTATTTATATTAACCCCACTCGCCCAAAACTCATCTGCTAATAAAGGCGTAGATAAGGTAGAAACACAAGCTAAAATAGCGAATTTAGATAATTTTAAACGCATAATACCCCCCCCCCATACGCTAATAAATTAATGGCGATGATTATACATTAATAAAACAAAAAGATATCTGAATTTAAGATATATTTTATATTTATTAAATTTTTAGATGAGAATATTTATAAAAAGATGAATTTATAATAATTTAAATGCGAATTTGGTATTTGAAAATAGCCACTATAAGCCTTTAATAACCAAAAGGCTTATAGTCAAAAGCCCTAAAAAGAGCTAAAATTACTTAATAACGCCACACGCCATTCTAGCACCGCCGCCGCCAAGTGCTTTTGGATGATCGCTGTGATTATCTCCGCCGATATGAATCATAAGAGAGTGATTTTTTAACTCGCTTAGCTCTTTAATTCTAGGAGATAAAACGGGATTTGTCGCCGTGCCATCAGCTGCTACATATAGAGCTGGTAGATCACCTTTATGTCCGTTATCATCCCAAGGGAAAGAGTGATTGCCAGTATTTGCTGGATCCCAGTGACCGCCTGCTTTCATACCTAGGCCTTTATCTGTCGCACCGCAATCTGGATTTGTATGAACATGGAAGCCATGTAGTCCTGGCTCTAAACCTTTAAGATTTGGAAAAAATGCTACGCCGTAGTTTGTTTTAACTGCGATTACACTACCTACTGGAGTGTTTTTATCTTGTCCTAGTAAATCAACTTTGATCTCTACATGATCAACGCTTTTAGGGTCAAAAACCGTCATATTAGCAGCTAACAAACTAGAGCTAGCTAGCATTAAAGCAGATGCTACAAAACCAAATTTTTTCATATTTATCCTTTGTAATGAAATAATTTCGCATTGTAACAAAAAATTATTAATAAAGTAAAAATTTTTAATAAAAAATTTCAATATTACTTAATAAAATTATCATCTATGATTTTAAATTCTTACTAAATAATTGTATAATACTCAACTAAAAACTCCAAAGGCTAGCCATGACAAAACAGCAATTAGCAAAAATCATCTGGGAAGGTGCAAATAATCTACGCTCAAAAATGGAAGCTAGTGAGTATAAAGACTATATGCTAGGCTTTATAATTTTATAACTTTCTTTCTCAAAAAGAGCTAGAATATCTCAAAAAACAGCAGTGGAGCGATGATGAGATAAAAGCCTTAAAAGATGATGATGAATACGGACAAGATATTAAAAACACTCTAGGCTATGTTATAAGCTATGAAAATCTTTTTAGCACTTGGGTGGAGCTTGGTAAGGATCTTAAAATCTCAAATGTAATAGACGCCCTAAATTTATTTGAAGATAAAAATATAGCTGAGAATAAAAAAGAGGTTTTTGGCGGTATTTTTGATACTTTGCGTTCAGGCATTATCTCTCTTGGCAAGACAGCCACAGACCAATCCACCGCTATACAAAAGATCATCTCACTCATTAAGCAAATCCCAATCTCAAGCAAAGATGGCTATGATACGCTAGGCTTTGTTTATGAGTATCTTATCTCTATGTTTGCGGCAAATGCTGGTAAAAAAGCTGGTGAATTCTACACACCACACGAAGTATCCCTTCTAATGTCGCAAATCGTAGCCGAGCACCTAAAAAACCGCGATACTATAAAGATTTACGACCCCACATCAGGCTCTGGCTCACTACTTATAAATATAGGCAAAGCCTTTATGGCTCATAACAAAGATAAAAATAGGATAAGCTACTACGCCCAAGAGCTTAGAGTAAATACCTTTAACCTTACTAGAATGAATTTAATAATGCGAGATGTTTTAGCAGATAATATTTTTGTCAAAAATGCAGATACCTTAAAAGATGATTGGCCTGAGATGATAGATAGAAATGGCGAACCATTTAGAATGGATGCGGTAGTAAGCAATCCGCCTTATTCTCAAAAATGGGAAATCATAGATGGCAAAACCGCAGCCGACCCACGCTTTAGCTACGGCGTAGCACCAAAGACTAAGGCTGATTACGCCTTTTTGCTCCACGACCTTTCGCACACGGCAGATGATGGTATTGTAACCATTATCTTACCCCACGGCGTGCTATTTCGTGGTGGCAGCGAAGCTGAAATTCGCAAAAATCTTATCTTAAACAACCACATTGATACCATTATAGGTCTGCCGCCAAATATATTTTACGGCACTGGAATTCCTACTATTATAATGGTTTTAAAACGCAGAAGCGTAGATACTAAAAACGATATTTTATTTATAGATGCAAAAGATGGCTTTGAAAAAGTTGGTAAAAATAACCGCCTAAGACCAAGAGATATTAAAAAAATCACAGATACCATAAAAGAGCGTAAATCTTTACCAGGCTACTCATATTTAGCCCCACTTGATGAGATAAAAGCAAATGAATATAACCTAAATATCCCACGCTACATTAGCCCTATTAATGATGAGATAAGCGATGATCTATACGCTAGTATAAATGGCGGAATTCCAAACTACCAGCTTGAGACTTTAAGTGAGTTTTGGAGCGAATTTAGTGAGCTTAGAAGTGAAGCTTTTAGCTTGATTAATAAAAACTATAGCACACTTAAATTAAGCTCTGATGAGCTAAGAGAGCATAGGGATATAGCTAAATTTAAAGAGCATTACGCTAAGCATTTTACTAGCTTTGAAGGCTTTTTAAAAGAGAATTTGATAGACAATCAGCCTACAAATCCAACCGCCCTTTTAGACCTAGCAAGCATAAAGCTAAAAGAGACTTTTAATGATATTAGGCTTATTGATTATTACGATGCTTTTGGGGTGCTTGATAGCGGTTTTCAAGGGATTTGTGCTGATATAGAGCTTTTAAGCCAAATGGAGAGTAGCGAGAAAATTACTCAGATTATACCGCTTGAGATTATTAGTAATCTTTATTTACAAGATGAGCTAAATGAAATTTCAAATTTAAATAGCAAGCTTAGCAAACTCTCAAGCGATTTTGATGAGATGATAGAGGGGCTAGAGCTTGAGGATAAAGAGCAAATTTTTAGTGATGATAAGCTAGATAGCAAAGCCTTAAAAAGCCTAGCAAGTGATAAAACTAGCGTTTTTTATAAGTTATTTGAAAATAAAGAAAATCAAAAAGCCCTTGATAAAAAGATCAAACAAACCCAAATTGAGCTAGATACAAAAGCCTTAAAAACCCTAGAGAATCTAAATCAAGCAGATACTAAAAAATGTCTAGAAATCAAATGGATAGAGCCTATAATAAAAGGTATTTTAGCCCTATGCGATGATAAAATGGGTGAGTTTATCTCTAAAATTTTAAATCTAAATGAGCGTTATAAAGACACTCTAAAAGACCTTGATAGCAAGATAAAAGCCCTAAGCGATGAGCTTGTAGCTGATATAGAGAATTTAAAGTGCGATAATGAAAACGACCAAGAAGCCTTAAATGAGCTTATGGCACTTTTAAAAGGCTCATTATGAAAAGCCCAAAAATCCGCTTTAAGGAATTTAATAGCGAGTGGAATTCCACAACTTTGGGGGGAGTGTGCGAAACTTTGCCAATAAATGCTTTTTATCAATGCCAAAAAAAATGGGAAATTCCCAGTAATTCAGCAAGGTTTTAAGCCGATAGTTGGATTTTCATCAAATGAAAATTTTTTTAAAGATTTTAATAATGTTTTGTTATTTGGAGACCATACATTATCATTATATAAACCAACAACACCTTTTTTTATAGCTTCTGATGGAATAAAAATTTTAAAATTAATCAATACAAACTCCAATTTTTTTAAAAATTTATTGTTTAAAAATATGCCAAAATCTGAAGGTTATAAAAGACATTTTGGTATTGTAAAAAATATTAAAACTAAAATCCCAACCGACCTAAAAGAGCAAGAGGCAATTGGGGAGTTTTTTAGAAAAATTGATGAGATTTTAGAGCTTAGTCAAAATAGAATTTCAAAGCTTGAAAATATAAAAAAATATCTATTAAATAAAATGTTTGTGTAGAGCAAGTGGCTAAAAAAATAATTTAACTATGGTATAATATCGGTATATTTTATAAGTATATAAAAGGAATATAAAATGACATTAACAAATAAGCAAAAGGTTACTTTTTCGATAGATAGCGAGGTTATCGCTATCTTAAAAGAGCTACAAACAACTTACTCTTTTAAATCTATGTCGGCAGTCGTCGATGAAGCGGTAAAAAGCTATAAACGACAAAAGAAGCTAGAAAGATGGAAAAATGGCTATGATATAGCCCAAAATGATAGCCAAATACTCTCTAATGAGCTAGATTTGGCAGAAAGTGGGGATTTGGTTTATTATATCGCAAGGCGAAATTTGGCTTGTGGATTTTGAACCTCAAGTTGGCAGTGAAATAGCGAAACTTCGCCCAGCTGTAGTTATCAATAATGACTTAGGCAAAAACTATGACATAAAAATCATACTTCCAATTACTACATATCAAGATAAATTTAAAGATATCCCATTTTTTTATAAATTAAAAGAGTATAAAAAACTAGGGCTTGAGAATGTATCGGCGATAAATTGCTTTCAAATAAAATCATTTTCAAGCCAAAGATTTAAGCAAAGGCTAGGCAAGATAGATGAAAAGACGCTTTTTGAAATTCATCAAATTTTTGTAGAAATTTTAAATCCTTTTTATAGATTAAAAATAGAGTAAAAAGAGATTTTAGAGGATTAAATGTTTAATAAAGAAAAAGATTTTCAAAACGCCTTAACTGAGCTACTAACCACCAAAAAGGGTTGGCTAGATGGAGTGCTAAAGTATCCAAGCCAAAATGATCTTATAGCAAACTGGAAAAATGTGCTAGAGCATATAAATCAAAATAAGCTAAATGGTCGCAAAATCAGCGATAATGAAATGGATAAAATCCTAAATCAACTAAGAGATCTAAAAACCCCAAATGATATAAATAAATTTATAAATGGCAAAGAGATAAGCATAATGGGCGATGATGGTTTGCCATTGGTGCTATTTAACTACGATAGAAATAGCATAGGTCAAGGCAAAAGCGTGTATCAAATAGCTATTGAACCTAAATTTGATAAAACTAGCAATCTAGGACTAGCTGGTAGGGGCGATATGTGCCTACTCATAAATGGAATGCCACTAATCCACATAGAGCTAAAAAGAAGTGGCGTGCCAGTAAGAGAGGCTTGTAATCAGATAGAAAAATATAGCAAGAGAGGGTATTTTACTGGGATTTTTAGCCTTATTCAAATTTTTGTAGCTATGAATCCTGATGAGGCTCTATACTTTGCTAATCCTGGTAAAGATGGCAAATTTAATGATAAATTCTTTTTTAACTGGGCTAATTTTGATAATACACCGGTAAATCGCTGGGATAAGTTCGCTGGGGAGTTTCTAAACATACCAAAAGCTCACGAGCTAGTGGGATTTTACACCATAGCAGATAGAAGTGATGGAGTGCTAAAAGTGATGCGTAGCTATCAATACTACGCAAGTAGTGCGATACGAAATATTGTAAGCAAAGCACAATGGGGTAATATCCGTGGCGGCTATGTATGGCATACCACAGGCTCAGGGAAAACTATGACTAGCTTTAAATCAGCTCAACTCATAAGCGAGCATAAATTAGCTGATAAGGTGGTATTTTTGGTAGATAGAATAGAGCTTGAAATTCAATCAAGCTTGAATTATAAGAGCTTTTGCCTTGATGATGACGATATAATAGATACTAAAAGTTGCGATGACCTTATCAAAAAATTAGCAGATGATGAAAATACTCTAATCATCACCTCAATCCAAAAAATGGGAAAAATAGATGATGAAATCATAGCGGCTAAAAAAAGGGAATTTGATAAAATCGCTAAAAAACGAATGGTAATCATCATAGATGAAGCGCACCGCTCGACTTTTGGGGAGAATATCAAAAGGATAAGGGATAATTTAAAAAAGCTATTTTATTTGGTTTTACAGGCACACCAATCCACAACGAAAACGCAAAAGATAATATCACAACTAGCGATATTTTTGGCGATGAGATACATAGGTATAATATCAGCGATGGGATAAGAGATGGCAATGTTTTGGGCTTTGATATCACAGCTATAAAAACCTATAAAGATAGCGATATAAAAGAAAAAATCGCCCTAAAAAAGGGAAATGCTAAAAGCATAGATGAGGCTATGAGTGAGCCTAAAAAGCAAAAAATATATGATGAGTATATGGCAAAGCCTATGAGTGAGCTAGAAAAGATAGCTGATAGTATCTTTGATAATCAAAAGCATAAAAGGCTAGTAGTAAGGGATATAAAAGATAGATTTACTAGCGTAAGTAGAGCTAGGCACTATCATGCTATATTTACTACTAGGAGCATAGAAGATGCGATTATATACTACAAGCTTTTTAAAGAAATCACCCCTGAGCTAAAGGTAGCTGGGCTGTTTGATCCTAGTATCGATAACTCTAGCTTAAAGGCATTTGATAAAGAAGCTGGAATTTTAGAAATGCTACAAGATTATAACACTACATTTAATAAAAGCTTTACTATGCAAAATTATAAAAGCTATAAAGCCGATATAAGCGCAAGACTAGCACATAAAGATGCATATAAAAATATAGCCGAAAATCAAAAGCTAGATATTTTAATAGTAGTAGATATGATGCTTACAGGATATGACTCAAAGTGGGTAAATACTATTTTCATCGATAGGCTTATGGAGTATGAAAAAATCATTCAAAGCTTTTCGCGGACAAATAGGGTTTTTGATGCGTATAAGCTCTTTGGCAATGTGTTTTACTACTACAAAACAAATACAATGAAAGAAAATATAGACAAAGCGTTTAAACTCTATGGCGATAGCAATATCAAAGGGCTTTTTGTAGATAAGATAAAAGATAATTTACAAAATTTAAATAAAGCCTTTGATGAGATCTGCTCTGTGTTTAGTAATGCTGGGATAAGCGATTTTTCATCTTTGCCTAGCGATGATGAGAGTATAGCTAAATTTGCAAAAGCTATGAAAATGCTAGAGAGATATAAAAACTCAGCCGAACTGCAAGGATTTAGACTAGATGATGTAAAAAATGGAGTATATGAGTGCCAAAATGTAGAAGTAAGGCTAAATAATGAAATTTACGCTAAATTAATAGCTAGATATAATGATATAGTAAAAATGCAAAGCAATAGAAGTGGGGATAAAGAAATTTTTGAAATCGACCCACATTTAAGCGAAGGCGCGATAATAAAAATAGATATAGACTACATAAACACGCATTTTAAAAAGCTTTTAAAAGCCTTAGGCGATGGCGATATTGTAACTATAGAGAATATAAAAAATGATATTCATAGCTCATTTGGAATTCTAAGCGAGGGGGATCAAGAATTTGCTAGAATGATCTTAGTCGATCTAGAAAATGCTAAGATAAAAGATAGCGAGTTAAGCTTTAATGAGCTACTTTATAGCTATAAAAATCAAGATAGAGATAATCATATAAAAAGATATGCGATGGGCTTGGGATTGATGAAAACGCCATAAAAAGGCTAATAAATGAGCGCAGAGATGAAAATAATCTAAATCAACATAATGACTTTGAAAATATAATGGATAAGATGGATTTAGACAAAGCTAAAGCATTTTTAAAAGAGCGTGGCGAAGATATAAAATCTCTAAGAGATATAAAACCAAAATCCAAAAATATAGTAAAAAATTTGATTTTAAACTACTAAAAAATAAAAGCGAATTAGGCGGGTTTATAGCAAATTTATTGACTTTTGTAAAAAACTTTTAGTATAATGTCGCTTGATTTCGGGGGGGATGCTTTTCCCCCATTTGCTTAAATTTTTATAAAACTTTGTAATATATCATCTAAATATTGAGTAATCATATCTGGCTTAATACTAAAATAGAAAAATTTTTCTTTGCTAAAATCTACCCTAACGGACAATCTAGGAGCCCCAGATACTCTTATTTTTAGCAAATTCTCAAAATGAAAAGCCCTATTTCTAATGCTTTTTATAAGTAGCAATATCCCATAAGCCTTTTGGTAGTTGTTTAGCGGGGTTTTATTTAATCTCTCTTTATTTTTATCATAATATTTTTTAAAAGAAAAACTATCTAAAAACTCTTTATCAAACGCACAGCTATGAATTTTATAGTGCTCTACCACTCTTATCCAAAATCCAAAAGTCTGCCTAGAGACTAAAATATCGCGGTCTTGTATCTTACTTTCGTTATCTAGCTTAATATGATTTGGCAAATTAAACATCCAATTTTTGTTTAATTCGCACATTTTTCTATTAATTTTATTTCTAATAATAATCTCAATTCTAGCTAGTTTAGAGGCTATTTTGTCTATCATTTCAAAGTTAGCTTCATGCTCATAAATACTATTATAGCTATCTATACGAGCCTTAGAGTATAGCTCTATATATTTTTCTCTATCCATTTTATTGCTTTTAAATTTTTTGAAATTCTATATTTTTAAAATCAAAATTTATAAAAATTAGCTAGTTATACGCCTTATATAAATTTATTATAAAATCACTTGATAAGATTTATTAGGTATCCCTTTGCTAATTTTTGCGTATATACTTTAGCATAAAAACAACTTTAATTTTAATCTCAATAGCTTAAAATCAAATCTTTAACGATTTTCTCATCTTTAGCTCAATATCTCTTTAAGAGTTTTTCTATATACCTAATCCAAAATATTTATCAAAGAATTTTAGCACTTTTTCAATTATTGCTTGTTTTCTTTCATTTCTATTATCGCCGTTAAATCTACCCATAGGTGGTAGTATTTTTTCTATGTCTGTTCCTATTGTTTTGACCTGTCCACCTCTAAAAGAGTTATCTAAAAACTTTTTTGTCTCAATTTCATTTAAATTTTCATCATCTTTTGCTTTTTTACCACATTACAAAATAACTCTGATGGGAGAATAAAAAACCCTTTTTCTTTTACAAGATTATCCATTTCAAGCTTGGCATCGCTATCTTTTAATTTAGCATAATCAAAAGTAGTATCTCCTGCTTTTCTCTCTCCTTCATTTATATAATTTGTTATATTTTCTGATATATATCTATAAAACATAATGCCTAATACATACTGCTTAAATCCCATCCATCAACTGAACCCCTTAAATCATCTGCGATAGACCATATCGCTTTATGTATCTCTTCTCTTTTGTGGTTGCTTGCCATTTTGATTGCCTTTAAATTTGATTTTTAATAGCATTTTTTTATTATATATTTTCATTAATTAAATTACAATATTTTAATATAATTTTACTATAAATAAATACAAATTTAATCAAAATATTTACTAATCTTGCCACTTAAGATGCTAACACATCTTAAAAGTGGCTTAAAAGTAACTTAGAAGTGGTTTGCGAATTTATTATTTAGATATTTCTATGATTTTGCGACCATTTATAGCTTGGGTTGGGCGGTTGTTTTGACCTATTATATCGGTAAAAAATTTAATCTGCTCATCTGAAGCAAAGGCGTTATCTTTGTTTATTAGCCAGATCACCCCTTCAGAACATGGCGGCGTAGTGAGTGAGCCATCAAGCTTGATATAGCTTTGAAGATTTTTAACCAGGTCGCTTATAGCTAAATTCGCTAGTTTTTTAGACTCTCCAGCCTTGATGGGCGACCAAATCTGTTTAATCACAGGATTTTCATCTCCTTTATCAAACATAATGGCTAATACTAAAAGCTCTCCATCGCTAGCCTTATGAACTAAATGAGCCACCATAGGATAGTGTTTTTTATTAAAAGTATATTCTGATGGAGTGTGAAAGTGTATCTGTAAAAGCTCAAATTTTTTATTTTGAAATGTTATGGTGCTACCTGGATTGAAATTCACTTGTAAAGTGTGTCCGTTATTGATAAGCTCTTTTGGGTTATTTTTATAGTCAAATATAGGTTTTTGTAGCGTAGATTTGGTAGTTTGAGTAATATCAATCGGCGATTGATTTTTCCCATATTTACAAGCGTGAAATTCATCCGCTAACTCTCCCCAATGCTCTGGCGATCCATCACCGCTATAACCCCAATGTGGCGTATAGTTATGAGTGTTAGAAGCGCTAGCACTAACCAAAAAACCAAAAAACAAAATAGCGAAAAATCTCATAATTTCTCCTTAGGCAAAAAACCAAATTAATATAATTTAAGTTAATTATATAATTAAGGTTATTTCATGAAAATGTCAGTAATTATACTTGTATTAATCATAAATTATTCTTAATATTCCCATTTTTATGCGTGGCAAATTTAATTGATTTGAATTTGGCTTAATCTAGCATAAATTTGCTATTTTGCGTATTTTGATTTTATCGCTATTGAAAGCTTTGAGTGGATTTTAAACTAAATTTAAAATGATTTTTGGAAAGAATTAGAAATTTGAGAATTTATATCTAATTATTAGCTTTTAGCCTTGTGGTAGGAGCGTGATAGCTTTTAGTTAGCTAAATTTATATAGATAAGGGTGAAAATAATATCAAATGGAAGCTAAAATTAATGCTAAAGTGCGTTTTAATGAGTTTTAATAATTTGTGAAAGCTTAAGAAAAAGGGGAATGGTGCGGACGAGAGGACTTGAACCTCCACACCGTAAGGCACCAGATCCTAAGTCTGGCGTGTCTGCCAATTTCACCACGTCCGCAGAATAAATGGTACGCCCAAGAGGATTCGAACCTCTGGCCTACGGCTTAGAAGGCCGTTGCTCTATCCAGCTGAGCTATGAGCGCATAAGAAACTCAGCTCTTATATTCAAAGTGGTGCGCCAGGTAGGACTCGAACCCACAACCTACAGATCCGAAGTCTGTCGCTCTATCCAATTGAGCTACAAGCGCGATCTTGCCACACATAAATGGGGTGAGTGATGGGAATCGAACCCACGACCCTCAGGACCACAATCTGATGCTCTAACCGACTGAGCTACACTCACCACATGGTCGGGGTGAAAGGATTCGAACCTTCGGCCCCTTGGTCCCAAACCAAGTGCGCTAACCAGACTGCGCTACACCCCGAAGTATAGTCTCGCTACTTCAAATAAAGAGCTGAAATTATATAAAAAAAACAACTATTTGTCAATTAAAGTTGGCTTAAATTTAATAAAATTTAAAAATTTATAATTTAACCATTTTGCTTTTTTCTGCTATATAGATTAATCATCTCTACAACCAAAGAAAAAGCCATAGCAAAATATATATACCCTTTTGGTATATGAAATTCCAATCCCTCTGCTACTAATGCTATGCCAATTAAAATTAAAAAAGCAAGCGCTAAGACTTTGATTGTTGGATTTGATTCAACAAATCTACTAATAGCCCCACTAGCTAGTAGCATTACTCCAACCGCTAAAATCACCGCTAAAATCATAATCTCTATATGATCTGCCATGCCAACAGCGGTAATTACGCTATCAAGTGAAAATACAATATCAAGTATAGCAATCTGCGTAATAACCATCATAAATCCAGCTCCAGCCTTGCTACTAGCCATCTCTTGCTCCTCCCCTATCGTGTGAGAGTGTAGCTCAAGCGTGGATTTTGCTATCAAAAATAGCCCACCAGCGATCAAGACAATATCCCTTCCAGAGATCTCTTGCCCCATTAGAGCAAAAAGTGGGGTTGTCAGCTTCATAATCCAAAAAAGACTCAAAAGCAATAAAATTCTAGTTATCATAGCAAGTCCAAGCCCTGCTATCCTTGCTTTATCTCTTTGATAAGCCGGAAGCTTGCCACATAAAATAGCTATAAAAATGATATTATCAATCCCTAAAACTATCTCAAGTGCAGTTAGCGTCATCAGGCTAATCCAAGCTTCAGGCATATAGATCCACTCAAGCATTATTTTCCTTTAGCTAAAATTTCAATAATTGTCTTTGGTAAAAGCTTATGCTCGATTTTATGAATTTTCTCCTCCCACTCTTTTAGGCTTTTATGCTTTCTAGCAAAGCTCTTTTGAGCTATTATCTCTCCAGAATCTAGCTGAGAACTTACCCAATGCACACTCACGCCGCCTATTTTCATATCGCTATTATAACTCTCATTAATCGCATTAGCACCCTTAAATAGTGGCAATATGCTTGGATGGAGATTAATAGCTTTGATATTATCTGTAAATACAGGAGTTAAAATTCGCATAAATCCAGCCAAAACGCTCAAATCAATATCGTGTTTTTTGATCTCATCTACTAATGCTTGGTCAAATTCCTCTCTACTATCATAATCTCTATGATTAATCACAATGGTCTCAAGACCAAATTTTTTAGCCCTTTTAATCCCTTTGGCATTTGGGTTATTACAGATTAATAGCGCTACTTTAATCTTAACTCCATTAAAAATCTTATTGTGAATTTTTTCTAAAATGGCTTGGAGATTTGAGCCACTTCCACTAAATAAAACTGCGATATTCTTTACAACCATGCTAATCCTTCTATAATATCATTTGGGGTAAAACTATAATCATTCCCTTTATAAATTTGAGCTGATTTTTGATGAGCTAAAACCCCATTTATAGCTGATTTAAGTGGGGTAAAGTGATTAGCTAAATATGCTAAAATAATTCCAGATAACGCATCCCCGCTGCCACCGACAGCTAGCTTAGAGCTACCTTGGGAGGCTACATATAATACCCCTTTTTGAGCGATTATCACATTAGCGCCTTTTAATACCAAAGTAGATGGGAATTTGATGCTAAATTCTCTAGCTAACTCAAAGCGGTTATTTTGAATTTCATCTACGCTAAATTCACCCATACCGCATATTTTCATCAGTGAGCTAAACTCCTTTGGATGTGGCGTCAAAATAGCTAACTCACTCATAGCAAAATCCTCCACCCATGAGTGATAAAAGGCATCCGCATCCACTACGCATAATTTTTTGGCGCAAACTTTATAATCAAACTTAGCCCCACCAAGCCCCATACCAAAGCCGATAATATCAGCATTATCAAAGCTAGTTTTAAGCATAATTTGCGGATCTAAATTTAGATTATTTTGGCTTAAATTTACCACGCTTACCCTACCAGCGCCCATATTTAAAGCTGAATTTGCTACTATCTTTGCAGCGCCACTCATATCACCACAAGCGATAAAAACATGTCCAAAATCGCCTTTACTCACATTTTCTAAATTTCTATTAGGCAGTTCTAAATCATCTAAAAGCACGAGATAATCACTATCTCCATAGCTGAATTTCTCATCATTTATACCTAAATTTGCTTGAATTATCTCACCTACAAAATCCTTAGCCCTATCAGCATAAAGCCCAAGTTTTAAAACCCCCATACAAATACTAAAATCAGCCTTAAAAATCTCACCCAAAGCACCCATCTCACCTACACCACTAGGGATATCGACAGCGATTTTAAGAGCATTTAGGCTATTTAGTTTTTTAATTACATCAGCGATTTTTGGCTCCATTTCGCCTTTAAACCCACTACCAAAAATTCCATCTATAACACAATCAAATTCACCCAAATCACAAGACAAATCTGTGATTTTAACTCCTACATTTTTAGCGATATTTAGTTGAATTTTGACATTTTGATTAAAATTGCTTGTAAGAAAAATAATACTACAATCATACTCCCCACTAAGCATTCTAAGGGCGGCTATAGCGTCACTTGCGTTATTTCCTTTACCGCAAATTGCTAAGATTTTGCTACCCAATTTCACCCTTTGACGCACCGCATCAGCCACAGCCCTAGCGGCATTTTCTTGTAATACTAACTCGCTTATACCTAGATTATCCACAGCATTTTTATCGAATTTAGATGAGTTTGTATAGAGCCTTTTCATTTTTTCATCCTGTAGCTTAAACTCTCCATTATATCAGCTTTTGATATGATCTCACAATCTTTTAAATCCGCTATTGTCCTAGCGACTTTAAGGGTTTTATTTATCCCTCTTTGACTAAGATTATAGCTAGAAATTGCCCTATTTAGAGTCTCTTTAGCTTCGTTATCCAAAATGCAAAATTTCGTTATATCACCATCGCATAATTTGCCATTTAGCTCACTTTGACCCCGTTTAATCTGATTTGTAAAGGCCTTTAAAACCATATCGCTCATCTGCTTTGAACTTAGCGTAGCTTCATCAAATTCGCTAATCTCACCCATCGCACAATATAAATCTATACGATCCAAAATCGGCCCAGATATGGTATTTTGGTATTTTGCTATCTCTTTATCACTACAAATACAAGTGGCATTTTTGCTAAATAAATTACCGCAAGGGCATGGATTCATCGCAGCAACAAATAGAAATTTAGTATCATAACTAACTTTGGAATTTACCCTTGAGATATTGATTTTATAATCTTCTAATGGCTCTCTAAGGCTCTCTAAAATTTGCTTACCGAAGTGTGGAAACTCATCAAAAAACAGCACTCCGCCATTAGCCAAAGCCACCTCACCTATCTTCGCAGCAGTGCTACCACCACCAAAAATAGAGCTTCTAGTGCTTGTGTGATGCGGACTTCTAAAAGCTCTAACCGCACTAAAATCACTATTATTTGAATTCAAAGATTCATAAGCACTAGCTAGCAATATCTCTTCTAAGCTTTGTGGCGGCATGATATAGGGCAACCGCTTTGCGCTCATGCTTTTACCACATCCGGGGCTACCTTCAAATAAAATATTATGCATACCAGATGCAGCGATAATGCTAGCTCTTTTGGCTCTCTCTTGGCCTTTGATATCTATAAAATCAAGAGTATAATTTAAATTTGGGACAAATTTGCGCCCGCAAATCTCTATAACATTATCAAAAATCGGATGAGTGGCACTCACTTTAGCACTAGCCTTAATCTCATCATTTAAGAAAAAATCTCTAGCTTGGCTTAAATTCTCAACAGCATAAACTTCAAAATTAGGTATCATAGCTGCTTTTAGAGCGATATCTTTTGGGACTAAAATTTTGGCAGATTCAACACTCGTGCTAAGAAACAATAAAATCGAAAAGAGCTCAGCCGAGCTTCTAAGCTTTCCATCTAATCCAAGCTCTCCAAATACAAAATAATCGCTATCAAATTTCTCTTTTTGTAATAAAATCAAAAGAGCAATAGCCAAATCAAAATGTGAGCCATCTTTTTTGACATCGCTTGGACTTAAATTTATGATAACTTTCAAGGCTGGAAGGGCAAAATCTCTAAGAGCTAAAATTGCGGATTTAACCCTAGTAGCCGACTCTTTGATAGTAGCACTAGCAAGGCCTACTATCTCAAATCCAGGCAAGGCTCTAATAAAGGTTGATTCTATATCGATTATATGTAATTTACTGCTTAGAGATGCTGATTTTAGGGATTTCATAGCGGTTTGCGTTTTGACTTTTTCTTATACTCTTTGTCAAATTTTTTACGCTTATTAAAGCCTATTTTTTCTATAAATAGATGGCCATCTAGGTGATCATTTTCGTGTTGTAATGCCACGGCTAATAATCCATCGGCTTCGATCGTGTGGGGATTGCCAAATCTATCTTGATATTCTACCACCACGCTAGCAGCCCTTTTGACCTCTTCATAATACCCCGGCACACTCAAACAACCCTCTTTATAGAGTTGTTCGCCATCTTTTTTGATAAATTTAGGATTGATTATCTCTAATAAATCAGCTTTGTCTTGAATATCATTGTCATTTACTAAATTTATTATCAAAGCTCTAATTGGCCTACCAACTTGTATCGCAGCTAGGCCGATCCCGCTTTTAGCGATCATTGTTTCATACATATCATCCAAAAACTCACCAAGCTCAATATCAAATTTATCCACCTCAACACTACGCTCAAAAAGCCTTTTGTCAGGATACTCCAAAATTTCTAAAACCACGCTACACCTCTACACTCTCAAATAGTTTAATGCCTTTTGCGCTTTTTGGCAACGCATCTAAAAGAGATGATAAAATCTCTTCTATACTGCTATCTGGATTGATAGCGCCAACAGCGATTTCTATATTCATATCTAGCTCATCTTCGCCCATAAAAAATGTAGTTTGGTATAATAGCTCCGCTACCCTTTGAGCGGCTTTTTTGGCACTTTCTAGATCTGTATGCTTCATCACCATAGCAAAGCACCCATCACCATAGTGTGCGACGATATCGCTTCGGCGTGAAGTTTTAAGTAGAATTTTGGCTATGTTTCTTAAAATTCCATTTTTGTCTTTTAGACTTGGAATGTTATTTAAGACTACATCTTTGACACGAATTAGCATAATGCTAACATTATATTTATATCGTTTGACATCGTTAAACTCATCGTGAAGAATCTTTAATAGATATTTTTTGTTATAGACTTCAAATTTAGGGTCATAAATAGAGTTATCTTCTACATTTTTAAATATCTTATCAACCTCTTCATAACTAGTTTTGATAGCGTTTATATGGCGTTCCATCAAGACATTTAGCTTCTCAAGCTCTAGCCCAAAAGCTTTTATACTTCCTTGAACTTCAAGCGGATTTGCATTTGAGTTCATCTCATTTAAACGCTTTTTAGCTATGCCTTTCATAATTCCTAAATTTTTGTATATCAGCGATATTACTTGCATCATAGAGCGGATTTGAGCAAAGCCGGTTTTGATATCTTTTTCTATCATGACTTGGTGGTCTAGCTTATCTTCTTTGCTAAAATCCAATAGCTCCAAAACTTTCTTTTGAAAATTCGCAGGCTTGCCTTCTAAAAGCTTTCTAAAATATATATCAAAATTATCCGGTGTTGGCTGGATATTCTCAGTAATCAACTGCTTTAAGACAGCGGATGAAAATTTATTTAAATCCACATTTTCGCTATCTGGAGTAGCCTCTGCACTAGCTGTCAAGGTCTCAACTGGCGCTATACTGGGTTGCTTTGTAACTGTTTTTGTACTTTTGTCTTCATCTAATGTAACCATCACAACACCTTAAATTCTATTTAAAACTTTTTGTCAAAATCGTATCTACAATACCATATTCTACCGCTTCACTAGCACTCATAAAACAATCTCTATCTGTGTCTTTGATAATTTTAGATAGCTTTTGGCCTGTATTTTTAGCTAGGATAGTGTTTAAATTCTCTTTGATTCTTAAAATTTCTTTAGTCCTAATCTCCATATCTGTGGCCTGACCTTGTGCTCCGCCTAAGGGTTGATGGATCATAACTCTAGCATTTGGCAAGATATATCTCTTGCCTTTTGTGCCACTACTAAGCAAAAATGACCCCATACTAGCAGCTTGACCGATACAGATGGTACAGACATCAGGCTTGATATAGTTCATCGTATCATATATACTCATTCCGCTAGTTACCACGCCGCCTGGGCTATTGATATATAGATATATATCTTTATCTGGATCTTGCGCTTCTAAAAATAGAAGTTGAGCCACGATCGCACTAGCCATGCGATCTTCTATCTCATCAGTTAGCATAACGATACGATCCTTAAGCAAACGAGAGTATATATCGTAGCTTCTTTCGCCTTTGCCGTCATTTTCTATTACATAAGGTATCATTATTTGCTCTCATCTTTTTTGTTAAATAGATCTGAGAATAGTTTTTCTTCTATTAGAGTCATTTTAACAGCTGGGATCATGCCTTGTTTTTTGTAAGTTTCTAAATGCTCTTTTGGATCAGCGCCATATCTATAAGCTTCAAAATATATTGTTTGTAAAATTTCATTATCAGCTACTGTGATATTGCGTAATTTGGCTAATTCATCGATAATAAAGGTCAATTTAACGCTTTTTAGAGCATCATCTCTGTATTTTGCTCTTTGTGCTTCTAGTGCTTTTGGATCTTCTTGGAATTGTTTGCGTTCTTCATCGCTAAAACTCATCCAGTTATTTCTAAATTGCATATCGATCTCTTGTTCTACTATGTTATTTGGTAAATCAAAGTTGAATTTTTCCACAGCAGCTTGAGCGAATTTAGGTTTTAGCTCTTCAATTACTAATTTTGACATTTTTTCTGCTTTGATCTGATCGCTTATGCGATTTTCTAGCATCTCTTTTGTTGGGTTCTCTTCATTTGGTAGAATTTTTTTAAGAGTTTCTTCATCTAATTTAAGTGGCTCTTTGCCTTGAATTTCGTGTAATTTGACCTTAAATACAGCCGCTTTGCCTGCTAAATGAGCTGCGCCATACTCGGCTGGAAAAGTAACATTAATATCTCTTTCTTCACCAATTTTAAGCCCTATCATACCATCTTCAAATCCTGGGATAAACTGACCGCTACCAATTTCAAGTAGATACCCCTCAGCCTTACCACCTTCAAAAGCCTCACCATCAACAAAGCCCTCAAAATCAAATTTCGCAAAGTCACCCTTTTCTAAGCTATCTTTTTCTACCTTTTTAAGTGGGGCTAGCATATTTAAAATTTCATTGATTTTGGCATCTATTTCGCTCTTTTGTGCTTGTGGCTCTTCGAAATTTGGGATTATGCTTTCATATCCATTTAGATCTACGCTTGGGTGAAATGAAATTTCAACCTCAACATCTATATTACCATCTTTATCATCAAATTTAATCACTCTTGGCTCTGAAATTATATCTGAGTTTGCTTTCTCAACTTGCTTTACAGATTCATTTATAAAATCTCTATAAAGCTCACCACGAGCGTCATTTTCTAGATCTTTGCCATATCTTTTGATAACTTCAGCTACTGGGACTTTACCAGGGCGAAATCCGTCAATTTTCACATTTTTAGCCGCTTTTCGTGCTAATTTTTCTACTTTTTGTTTTATCTCATCTGCTTTTAGAGTTGTTGTCGCAGTAGCATTTACTGAATTTGTAAGTTTAGCATTAACTTCCATTATTTTCCTTTTGACAAAAATTTGGGGCATAATATAGCAAAATTTTGCTTTATTTAAGTATAAATTATCAAATTTATTTGCACTCAAGTCAAAATATTGTAAAATCATACAAAAATTTTTAAGGTAGATTATGTTTGATAAAAGCAAAATGGCTGAATTTGAAAATTGCGTTAAAAAAATGCTTGAAATCATAGGCGAAGATCCAAATAGAGATGGCCTTATCAATACACCAAAAAGGGTGGCAAAAGCCTATGAATTCATAACTCAAGGCTATAATCAAAGTCCGATTGAAATTCTAGGCGATGCGATGTTTGAAAGCAGCAATAATGAGATGGTATTAATCAAAGATATTGAATTTTACAGCATTTGCGAGCATCACTTGCTACCTATAATTGGTAGGGCTCATGTAGCCTATATCCCTAATGGCAAGGTCGTAGGACTAAGTAAGATCCCAAGAATGGTAAATATCTACGCTAGAAGACTTCAAATTCAAGAGCAGATGACAGAGCAGATCGCTCAAGCCCTACAAGAAGCCATAAACCCAAAAGGCGTAGGCGTAGTAGTAGAAGCTAGGCATATGTGTATGGAGATGAGAGGAGTAGAAAAGATCAACTCAGTTACTACTACTTCGGCTCTTCGTGGCTCTTTTATCAAAAATCCCGAGACTAGAAAAGAGTTCTTTGATCTCATAAATTCCCCAAAATCGGTAAAATTTTGAGCCTTAAAAATATACAAAATCGCCTAGCCAAAAAGATAAATTTATCTAGTATTTTTGGGGTAATCACACGAATAAATGCTAATAATATCGAAATTTCAGGTCTTCGCCCTAGCATTGGCGATATCGTTAGGATTGTTAGTATAGATAGCGATAAAAATGAATTAGGCATGGTAACTGGTCTAAATCATAATGGCGCTAGTATAAGTCCATTTGGCTTTGTAGAAGGGTTTAAAGTCGGTGATAGAGTTTATGCGAGCGATCAAGGGATGAGTATCCCTGTGGGAGAGGCCTTGCTAGGTAGGGTTGTAGATCCATTTATGAATCCAAAAGATGATAAAGGGCCAATAGATTGCTATAGCTTTATGCCTATAATGCGCTCTCCAATTCCTGCTATGAAGCGTGGGCTAATTGATGAGAAATTTAGCGTTGGGATTAAGAGTGTTGATGGGCTTTTGACCTGCGGCAAAGGGCAAAAAGTGGGGATTTTCGCTGGTTCTGGCGTAGGCAAATCCACGCTAATGGGTATGATAGTAAGAAACACCCTAGCCCCTATAAAAGTAATAGCGTTAATTGGCGAGCGTGGTAGAGAAGTTCCTGAATTTATCCAAAAAAATCTAGGCGGCGATCTAACCAACACAGTAATAATAGTAGCCACAAGCGATGATAGCTCTTTAATGCGTAAATATGGCGCCTTTTGTGCTATGAGCGTGGCTGAATATTTCAAAGATCAAGGCAAAGATGTGCTATTTATGATGGATAGCGTAACTAGATTTGCTATGGCTCAGCGTGAAATCGGCCTAGCCTTAGGCGAGCCGCCAACCTCAAAAGGCTATCCACCAAGCGCTCTAACCTTACTGCCACAACTAATGGAAAGAGCTGGTAAAGAAGAAGGCAAAGGCTCTATCACGGCATTTTTCACGGTTTTAGTAGAAGGCGATGATATGAGCGATCCCATTGCTGATCAAAGTCGCTCAATCCTAGATGGACATATAGTTTTAAGTAGAGAATTAACTGATTTTGGGATATATCCACCCATAAATATTCTAAATTCAGCAAGTCGTGTAATGAGCGATGTCATCACCAAAGAGCATAAGCAAAATGCTAATAAATTTAAAAGGCTATTTTCTATGCTTAAAGAAAATGAGGTTTTAATCCGCATTGGAGCCTATCAGAAGGGCGTAGATAAGGAGCTTGACTACGCTATTAGCAAGAAAAATACTATGGAGGATTTTATAAAGCAAAATCCAGATGAAGGGGTAGAATTTGACAAAACTATAGATATGCTATCTAAAATAGTTGGCACTCAAAATCCTTAATATATAAATTTAAATTTTAAAATTAAGCAGTATAAAAGAGCAAAAATATCATAATTACAACTAATATTTTTTTAAAAAGGGTAATAAATGAATTTAAAATCACTATTTGTAGTTGCAGGAGTTGCGTGTGCGGCGTTGGCTCACTTTGGGGTGGTTATCCCATCAAATTCAACCATAGATGACCAAGAACAAGCCAAAGAGATAATCACATATAAATTCACTCATCCATTTGAAGGTATGATGATGAACTTAGATAAGCCAGTTGAGGCTGGGGTTTTTACTAATGGTAAAAAAGAGATTTTTTCGAATTTAATAGAGAAAAAAGATGGCAAAATGAGCTATTATGAAACTTCATATAGCATTAAAGAGCCTGGCGTTTATCAATTTTATATGGATCCAAAGCCATATTTTGAACCAGCTGAGAGTGTATTTATAAGACATATAACCAAAACTATAGTAGATGCCTACGGATATAATGATGGTTGGGATGAGCCAATAGGGTTAAAAACAGAGATTATACCACTTACTAGACCTTATGGACTTTATAAGGGAAATATCTTTTCAGGCAAGGTTTTATATAAAGGAAAACCGGCTAAAAATACAATTGTTGAGATTGAGTATTTAAATACAAAAGGGCTAAAAGCCCCAGGAGATGACTATATAACCCAAGAGGTTAAGACAAATGAGCTTGGGGAATTTAGCTTTGCTATGCCACTTGCTGGATGGTGGGGATTTTCTGCTTTAAATGAAGATGATGAAAAGATCAAAAAAGATGGCAAAGAGTATCCAGTAGAGATTGGGGCGGTAATTTGGGTAGAGACTAAGGATTATGAATAATGCATATTAGCGAAGGCGTTTTAAAGCCTGAAATCATAATCCCATCTAGCGTTGTAGCTGGGGTTTTGGTGGTATATCTTTTGTATAGATTAAACTACAAAGATATCCCTAAAATCGCTTGTATGAGTGCGATATTTTTTGTAGCTTCTTTTATTCATGTCCCACTTGGTCCTACTTCGATACACTTGATATTAGGGGGTTTGGTTGGGGCTTTTTTAGGCGTGAATGCCTTGCTTGCGATATTTGCTGGGCTTTTGCTTCAAGCTTTATTTTTTGGATATGGTGGGATTAGCGTTTTGGGGGTAAATTTGCTTATGTTAGCCTTGCCAGCGATACTTGGTAGGTATTTTGTAAAATTATCACTAAAAGAGTGTAAATATCAAAAAATATACCAACCAATATGCTGGTTTTTAGTAGGATTTATCTCGCTTTTAGGCTCAGCACTGATTTTAAGCGGTGTTTTGGTTTTAAATGGTAAGGAATTTTATGCTATAGCTAGTGTTGCCTTAGCGTCAAATTTGGTTTTGATGATGGTAGAAGGTATAATAAGCTTGTTTGCTATAGGCTTTATTTATAAGGTAAATAGGGGGTTATTAAATTGAAAACAATAGCTTTAATACTCTTGTTTTTCGCCACTTTAAATGCTCACTCTTTGAAGGTTTTTGCTGATATTGATGGTGATTTTGTCGTTATCAAAAGCTATTTTTATGGAAATTCACCTTGTAAGGGCTGCAAAGTCGATATAATCAAAGATAAAAAAGTAATACAAAATACCACAACAGATGAAAATGGAGTCGCTAGAGTTAAGTTATTAGCAAATGAATTTGAGATTTTAGTTGATGGATCTTTAGCTCATGAGAGGAAAATTACATTTACTACAGATAAAGAGATCATAGAAAACAAAGAAGATAGCAATCTAGTATATATTTTAAAAATAGTTGGCTCTATAGCTGGTATTATCATATTTTTTGGGTTTTTGTATTTTATAAAAAGAAGATGATAAATCCATCTATATCACTACTTTGTTTTTTTATTTTTAGCTTTTTTCTAGCACTTAGCGGGGAGATTTATTTGACACATTTATTGCCAATTATTTTTCTAAGCTTAATTAAATTTAGATATTTTTTTGAGATTTTAAAACGGCTATTTTTTCTAAATTTATTTATAATTTTAGTCGCTTTAAGCGTGATTTTATCGGATAATTATCATTTAGCACTGCTTATATTTATCCGTTCGAATTTGATTATTTTATTTGGGCTTTTGCTATTTCATAAAATGGATTTTTACGATATGGCTTTTGGTATATCACGCCTTGGTCTTGGGAGCAAGATCAGCTATCTATTTTATTTTTGTATTAGATTTATACAGATGGCTAAGATGGATTTTTATAAATTTAAACGCACTTTAAAGGCTAGAAATTTTAGCCATACAACCTCGATTTTTGCTTATCAAACATATGCTAATTTGGTCGCAATGCTATTTTTAGGTACGTTTGAAAAATCACAAATACTAGAAAAAACCATGCAAATAAGGGGATTTAATGGCAAATTTTACAAGCTTGAAAATAGCTTAAAATTTGGATTTTATGATATTTTACTTATAATTTTACTCTTAATCTCGCTAATTTTCAAACAAGGAGTTTTGATTTGAGCTGTTCTGTAACTTTGAAAAATATAAAAGCCAAAATTGGCGATAAAATTTTATTTGAAAATCTAAATTTAAATCTCTCTCATAAAGAAAAGATCGCCATAATAGGTCAAAATGGCTGTGGCAAATCAACCCTCCTTGAGATAATAGGCGGTCTTAAAATGCCTTTAGAAGGTAGCGTGGAGATATTTCACGAACCTATGAAAAGCTTAGATGATTTTAGAAAATATAGAAATTTACTTGGATTTTTATTTCAAAATAGTGATGATCAATTTATCGCTCCAAGTGTAATTGAAGATGTGGCTTTTAGCCTTTTAGCAAAGGGGGCAAGCAATGATGAAGCTAGAAAACGAGCTGAGTTTATGCTTGGTGAGCTTGGGATTTTACACCTTAAAAATGAGATAGTTTTTTATCTCTCTGGCGGTCAAAAGAAGCTTGTAGCCTTAGCTGGAGTTTTGATAGCTCAGCCTAAAATCCTTTTGCTTGATGAGCCAACGACTGCGCTTGATTATGAAATGCAAATAAAGGTAGCAAATATCCTTGAGAGTTTGGATATAGCTCAAATCATCGTTTCACACGATAAGGAGTTTATAAATAAGGTAGTTGATAAGGTCTATTTTTTGACTAAAGATGGGCTAAATATAGAAGCTTAGCCCATCTTAAATTTATGGATTATTTTTCTTAAATGGGCAGCTTTGTTTGCCTAATACCCTGTATATTGGGCAAAAGCCTATTAATCCTGTTATCAAAGGCACCAAACCTATCAAAGCCCACCAACTAGCATAGAAATACCATACTCCAACTATCACCAAAATACCGATTACAACTCTTAAAACTCTTTCAAATTTAGACATATTTACCCCTTAATATTTGTATAATTATAGCTAAATTTTTGAATTTTATCTGTGATTACCTTGAATTTTGTGAAATTATAAATTTATATAAAACCCCTTAAAAAGGGGCTTAAACATATATATCAAGCTTTAAATATGTCTTGGAGTAATTTATCTCAATTCCATCAAAGCTACTTTGGCTAACTGGTTGGGTGGATTGGGTAGTTTGGGTATCAGTAGAGCTGGTATCTGTGTTACTATTTGTAGCACTTATGTTAAGCTCTTCTTTGGTGTATTCTATACTTAAGAGCTTTTTCTCTTCCTCTTTTTGCCTAGCTATCTGTTTTTCTAGCTCTATTTGAGCGAAATCTAACGCAGGTTTGCCCCAAAATTTTACCTTCGTATCAATAAGCTTTCCACAAACATCTACAAGAGCCATTATCACCTACCAATTACAAATTCTAAAGCCTTTACAAGCTGCTTGCTGATAAATATGCTGTTTTGGGGTTTGGCACGATTTATAATGCCAAGATGGATAAGCTTTGCAACCTTGATAGAGACTTGCTCTATTCTCTATCTCATTTAAAGAAAATTCATTTGCGAAAGCAACTGCTGTCAAAATACTCAAGAAAAAAGCAATTTTTCTCATATTTGATTCTCCATTTGTGGTTTAAGGGTATATTTAAATGCCCTTGAATTCACCTATCGGCAAAATCACAAATAAATTTAATTTTTTAAGCTTAAAATAGCATTTTTTATTTTATGTGTGTAAATTTGTAACAATGTTTTATAAAAATATAAAAGAACTCTTTTTATTTTTTTAAAATTTGCGAAAATTATATCACATTTTTATTCCAATGAGAGAAAATGATAAAAAAGTTTCTTTTTTTATCATTTTTAGTTGCTAGCTTAGCTAGTTTTTCATTTGGTGCTGATTTATTAGCTAGTCTTACTAATGGCAAAATTAGTGATAATAGCCCTGGTGTAAAGGTGCTTAGTTTAGATGAAGCGAAGCAAGTTAAGGGTGGGTATTATTTTATAAATACTGGTCTTGTCGCTAGAGATACCATACGCACTTATTATTATTATGAAGTAAGAAACGATAATGGTTCTACTGTAAATTCTAACTTTGGCTATGGTTCAAATGTGATTATTGCTGTCCAATTAGGTATTCCTCTAAATAATAGAAACGGGATACCACGCTATGATGTAGTTGCTTTAAATAAACAAGGTCAAAAAATAGCTAGTGGATTTTGGAATGGAACAGCATATAGGATTTTACAAGCAGCTGGTGCATTCTAGATTACACCCTTGATTTATTCCAAATTTCCATAGCATTTTGTAGCATTTTTAGCTTTGTGCTAGAGCTAGGTTCGCCAAAAATACTGCTGTAAGGATTGTTTGTTTGTAAAAATGTATCCAGATCTAGCCAGTCTTGCTGAGTTTGTTTGTTACTTACGACATCAGCAAGACTGTAAATAGGCATAGTTCTAAAAGCCTGCCTAACGGGAATTTCAGTATTTAGGCTACTTTTGCCACCCATAAGCATACCGCCACCTTGCGAATGGATAAAACTAACAAACATACTTTCTATACTATATGCGCCGTCTTGGCTATCATACACGCTCATATCGTGATCAAAAGCATTGTCTCCGTGCAAACCTTGTGGAATTTTAAAATAAATCTCCCTTACAAGCCCGGTATCTACACCCTGAGAAAATGAAGCTGTTTGGCGCAACTGCTCGGTATCTTGCTTGTTAAAAATATGCGTAATTTGTGCATCTCTAAAATCGATCTCCACTATATCTCCAACCACAAAAAGAGATGGTCTCGTATCAGCATATCCACTTGGCAATTTATTAAGCTCTGTTTTTGTATAGCTCTTCTTGTCAGTATCTACGAAGTTTTCAAATAGCTTATAATACTGTCCTACAGTATCAGCATAATCAATATTTGTAGCCACTATATTTGTGCCAGTAAGCCAGCTTGTTTTTTGACAGTATTCTTGTGTTTTATTATTTATAGCATCTAGTGTGCTTTTGTGAATTTTAAAGTCTTGTGGCAAGCCAGCAGCTTTGTTAAAATCCGCCCCCATAAAGCCTTTGCTATCTACGCTATATCCGTAGGCAGTAGCAGTAGTTTGATTTACAGTAGTTGCCGAGCTTACAGCCGAATTCATAGCTAAATTTATCTCTACATTTGAGCTAGGGAATTTTAAGTATTCCATGCCACCCACTTCTAGCTTTTTGTCTGTTTTTATATCGCTTTGTATCTCATTAGCGAATTCTAGATTAAAAGTTTTATTAGAATTTTGTTCTTTACTACTAAAACTAGAATTCCAGCTTGTGAAATTATTATTTTGTGTTACTAGCATTTTTACCCTTTTTTAAAATTTTTTCCATAAAGTCATACCAAATACAGCATCAGGTGTAGCTGAACTTCCACCAAAGCTAGAATTTACTCCTAGTGCTGTGTCACTATTTACACTATAAGTAGCCCCTACGCTATAAGTAGGCAATGAGCGAGTATTTGTGTTTTTGTAGTCATTTATTTTTTGCGCTGATTGAAATCTTTGTTCTATGCCTAAATCAAGGCTGATTTTAGGGCTAAGGACTATGGATAAATCTCCACCAAAATAAAAGCTATTTCCGTATTCTATATTTGCTAGGTTAAATTTTCTTTTTTGATTATAGCCGTATCCTGCTTTTATACCATATATTACTGGGTCGCTATAGCCTTTTAGTGAGAATTCTAGATTTTGAGATTTTAGCCAAAAGTTTTTTGTCTCATCGCTTAGTCTTTGTCTTTGGGCTATTGCTGATTGAAACCTTGCTTGTGGGATCAGCTCTGCTATACTATCAAAGGTATAAATAAAGCCTAGCCATAGAGCATCAAAGTTGTATTTAGTAGAGCTTTCGTGTTCTAAGGTATTGTAGTTAAAATACTCATTTCTAGCCCCACTAGCCGAGCCACTTGCCAAAACATCTAGCTTTGGAGTGATTGTGTAAATAAAAGTTTGTGACAGGGTCAATTGCTTGGTATCTTCCCAGCTTGTAGCAGCTGAGTTTATATTAAGCGTTGGGTATAGGCTATATGTATTTGGATTGCCTGAGCTTGTCAAAGATAGATTTGTAATACTTCTAAGACCTATTTGCTTTTTAAAAAGAGTATCTATATTTAGAGCATCAGATGCGTAAATAGATACACTAAGAGCAAGTAGGAGTAGGAGTTTTTTCATTTACTTTCCTTGTTTTTATTGTATATTAAGCAATATCTGTTCCAAAATGAGAGAGAAATAGTTTTGTAAAATAAATTTAATTATTTAAAATCAATTCTAGAATTTCTCAAAGAATATTTTATTTGGGAAGTTTATTTTTTCTCTTTGAAATTCTAGTTTTGGGTTTATTAGCAGTGCGTATCCACCATTTTTATCCCTATCCCAAAGGCTGTAAAACTGAGATTTAGATGCTATATACTCGCCGTGGCTAGGGTCAAGGATAACAAGATAATCGCCATCATAGTTTATAAGCACCACAAAATGTGGAAATCTAGGATCATCTTCTATTTTTACAAGAATTGGCGCCTTTAAATGCTCTAAAATATCTCTATCTATTTTATATGATTTTGCTTCGTAGTTTAGTGATTTTAGAGCATCTTCAAGGTCAGCAAAGCTTACCATATCAGTGTGTAACTCTTTTTTGCTAAAAACTTTTATCATATCCATTTCAGTGAAGTTTTGCTTGTCTATGAGATTTAGGATTGTAGCCATACCAGCAGCACCACAAGAAGCCTCGTAGCTTTGTCTTATGGTGCGAGCATTTTTTATCTCTTGATATGATTTTACAGCAAAATCTGCACAGCAATGACAAGTTAATAAAAATGCTAAAAATATGCTTTTCATTTGGATAGTTTATGCCCTTATATCTATTTTTTTCATAATTTCTAAAAAAGCTAATGGATTATTATTTTTTAAAAACTCTTCAAAAAATGTTTTTAAAAGCTCATTTTTGCTCTCAGAGTTTAGATTTTTGCTTTTTGCTCCGTTATATTGTCGCATTAACATACGATTTTTGCGTTCTATTTCATCAGCTGCACTTGTTATATCAGCTGCTACTTCGCTTAGATTTTCTCTTAAATTACCAAAATCAGCTTTGATATTTTTTCCGCCACTTTGATCGCTTAGCTCTTTTACTCTATTTTTCCACTCATCTATGCTTATAGGTTCAAGAAACAAAGCACTAGCTTTTTCTTTCATGTTTGGCGCGCTAAAATTTATAGCATTTTCATCGTAGAATTTCACAATTTCTAATTGTTCTTCATCACTCATAGCGATAAATTGCTCCATAAAAGTTCCTTTTTTCTCTCCGCCAAAAATAGCTTGAGTTAGCGAATATTGTAATGCTTCTACAATATTGCCATTAGGTTTTGGCGAGTTTAAGAGCTTATAGATTTGGGTGCTTTTTGGATCGGTTTTCTCATCATTGCTCAGCTCTTCTTTCCAAAGCTTGATTTCTCCGTTTTTTTCTTCACCTTTTATGCCTGAGTTTACAAATGCATCAATTTTTGCCTTACTTAGCTTGCTTGCGCTTAACTCGTTTTGGTTTTTTACTTCGTTTGAAAATGCCTTTGTTATAGCAGCATAAGCTCCAGCCTCCACAAATCTAGAACTAAAAGTTTGTGAAAAAATATCATTCATTTTAGACCTACCTTGTAACCCAAGAGCTGTCTAAATGGAGCAACAAGTGAGTTTGTCGCCGCTTCTGAGAAAAAAGCAATTTTTTTCATATTTGATTTCTCATTTGTGGTTTAAGGGTATATTTAAATGCCCTTGAATTCACCTATCGGCAAAATCGCAAATAAATTTAATTTTTTAAGCTCAAAATAGCATTTTTATTTTATGTGTGTAAATTTGTAACATATATTAGAATAATTATGAAAAATATGGAAACAAATATAATATTTTTGTAAAATTTTTGCTATGATTGCCCTAAATTATAGAAATATAATCAAAGAAGTTAATATGAGAAAAATTATTTTTATACCGGTTTTGCTTGCTAATTTTGCTTTTGGTGGGACGCTATATAATAACTATTATAATAAGGTTATAAAACCATATAATAATAACTATAATGCCAATACAAACTCACAAACCTACCATCAAAGTATATATTCTAATGCGTTTTGTGCATGGTATGGGTGCATTTCTGGAAGCTGGACTAATAAAAAATAGTTTAATATGGATAAATTAAAATTTAACCACTTTGGATATGAGAGCATAGCTGGTATAAGTATGTTCTCACTCCAAAAACAAGCCATAAATAGCAGAAGTGATACTGAGCTATCCAAGCTTGATAAGAGTATAGACAGCATGACTAGCACAAAGATTAAAGTAAATTTTAATGAGAGTGCTTTTAAAAATCAAGTATATTTTAAAGATAATACAAGTGGAGAGTATATAAAAATAGGTCTTAGTGATGAGAATTTAAATAAGCTTAAAAGTGTATTTGATACGAAAGATTTTTTTAGTAGAGATGATGGCTCAACTATCTTAAATGGCAAGGCTGAGAGCTTTGTAGGGGGATGGTTTGGGGATATTGCTTATAAAAGGGGATATTTAGAAGCTGATAGTAATAGCGATGGATTTATGAGTAGCGTAGAGCTTATGGATACATATTCGGGGTTTGGCTCTGAAGGTAGATACTATTTGGGCACTATGAAAGCAATAGCCGATGGAGCTAGCGGCTATACACAATATACTAAAGAATTCCAAAATAGACACTCTACAATGTCTAATAATAACAAATACACAAGCGATACAATAGAAAAAGAGCTAAATAGAACGCTAAATAGTGATAAAAATAGCGATGGCAAGTTAAGCTATGGCGAATTAATAAACAAAAAAGAGCACAAAGAAGATGTAGATGATGTAATAAACTATATACTAAAAGAAAAACAAAATATAAATTTAAGCGTAAATGAAGCTGATAATAGAGTTGTTATAGCATATAACAAACAAAGATCTGGTAGCACTTTAACCCCTGAAGAAAAAGCACTATTATCTAAGGCTGGATTATTACAAGATGATAAACTGATTAATTTAAGCTCAGTTATAGAAAATATAAGTGCTAATATAGCCAAAGTGGATTTTAGAGTGTGATTAAGGCCTAATGTAGCCACACGGCCCACTGCCAAAACGGCATTATATTGTATGTGATTTTATCGATTTTAACCATTTGGCTTTGCGAATTTGATATTATATCTACTCTTTTTAGCCCAAGCTCATTACAATAATTACCTAGCTTTTTAGCTTTTAAAACTGCAAGCTCAAACGGTAAAAACGGCAAAACCAAAATCCCCAAATTCATATCTGGAATGATAAAATCAAGATAATTGCTATATTTTATCTCTTTTTTTAGCTTTAAGAGTTCGCAAAATACCATATTTGCTATTATCGCCTTAGGATCTTTATGTAAATTTAACGCCGTCTTTAACGCAAAATCGCTAAAATACACCCTTTTTAAATTACTATTTTCATCTATATTATAAATAGTTTTTATAATATTTTGATCTTTAAGATCTAAAATATTTTGATACAGCTTATCCTTACTAAGCTTCATATGCGATTTTAAGGATTTATAAATTTTAAATATATTTAGTGGTTGATGTATGTAATTAGCTATATTTGCTAAGATTTTGGCATTCAACTCCCCTTTTGAGGCTTTTATATGTTTTTGTAAAAACGCTCCAATCTCAAATTCGCTTAAAAATGGACTAAAGGCTAGATTTCCACGATTTAAAAAGTGGCTAAAAAGCGTTTTAGCATCATAATTTTTACGATAAAATAGTATGAATTCTTCATAATCTAGCCCAAATATCTCAAGCTCATCAAGCCCATCTATATGAAGTGAGTTTAAATCAGTAGAGACAATAATATTATCGCAATTTGGCAAGATAGGTGGCTCTTTTACATTTTCAATCGCTACTGCATTTATGCCATTAGCCTTAATAAACTCATCAAGATTTTGCTCCACGCCAAAGCTTCTTACATCATCAAGATCGATATACAAAAACTTCTCAAATTTGCTTAAATGGTTTAAAATAAGTGAGCTTTTTCCGCTACCATTAACGCCTTTTAATAGGGTTTTTGGGCTTTCGATTTTGATTTTTCGCTCTAAAAACTCTCTTGATTTTGGCGGATTTTGATACAAATACTCTAAAATACTCAAATTTTATCTCCAAAAAGAGAGCTTTGAAGAGCTTTTGGCTTAAAGCTTAGTCTAGTCAATTCATTTGAGCCATATTTTCTAAGTGCTTCTATATGAGCCTTGACCCCATAACCCTTATGCTTAGCATAGCCAAAATTTGGATATAAATAATCAAAAGATCGCATTTGCATATCTCTACTAACCTTAGCAATGATACTAGCAGCACTAACTTCGGGCACTTTCGCATCTGCTTTGACTATGGTTGTAATCCCTTTAATCCCATAATCACAGTTCCCATCATAGATTATCTTGTGATCTTTAAAGTGAAATTTAATCACCATTAACGCTTGTCTTAAACAGTTGCTAAGCCCTATTTCATCTATAATTTTATTGTTAAAATATATGGTTATAAATTCGCATTTTTCAACCAAATTTAGATAGATTTTCTCCCTTGCTTTAGGAGTTAGCTTCTTAGAATCTTTTAAGCCAAGTTCGCTTGTATCGCCATTAAAAGCACACCCACAAACCACTAACTCACCAGCTAAAGCACCCCTACCAGCTTCATCAACACCGCAAATATTAGCCATAAATTTCTTTAATCAAATGCCTTTAAGCCTTATCTAAGTGTCAAAGTATATCCATTGCCGCTTTGTCTTATGGCATAATGATAATTACCATCTAAAAACAAGACAACCCTATAATATCCCTTGTGGGCTCCTATTGTGGCTTTTTTTAGTGGGCCTTTGTCGATTTTTATAGTTTTTGTGGTAAAATCGCTACTTCTGCTAAAATCCATAACAATTTTATCAGGCTTATTAATAATAAAATCCCTTATAATCTCATCACTGCTAATAATCTCAATTTTTGAGTTGAAAATATCAAATTTGATAAAATCCATAAACGAAACACTTTTTAGCGGTGGCTCTATCTTTGGCGGAACGCTAAGTGGCTTTGGTGCTGCTTGTTTAGCCACAGCTTGTTTGGTCTGCTCATCAGTAGTAGTTACAGACACATCAAGGGCTGGAGTAGCCTGAGTGGTTACTGGCGATTGCGATGAGATGATTATATCATCATGCCAGTCAAAACTCGCATTAATATCAACTATTTTTTGCTTAATGCTACCATCTATAGATTTATAGCTAAAAGTCGCACTCACTAGCTCTCTAGCATCGCTTGGGAATTTAGCAATTACTCTATCTAGTTTTGGAGCGTTTTCACTAACATTTGTTGAATCTAGCGTAGTAACATTAATATCATCAGGAACAAACGGATTTTCTCTAGCTAATAAAGCTATAGCACAACTTGCTATTAATATAATTTTTTTCATTTGACACTCACTTATAGCTATCTGGATCTAGTCCAATTAGCTCAAAATACTCTTTTTGTAGAGCTGAATTTAGCTCTTGATACTTCTTGACTTCATTATCTAAGGCGGCTTTTTGCTTTTTTAAGTCGTATAATACAGTTGCTGAGCGACTTCCAAAAAAGACATTACCAACATAAATTGCAAATATTATAGTGGCAAATATCAGCAAGGAGTATGCGATAACCCTTCTAAATGAACTTGGCTTCTTATACTCCAGCTCGGCTAAAATAGGATTCAAATCCCATCACCTACATACTCTCTTGTTTCGCACTCAATCTCAAGTAGGCGATTATATTTTGCATTTCTTTCGCTTCTACTTGTTGCGCCTGTTTTGATCTGACCTGTATTTAACGCCACGGCAAAATCAGCTATAAAGCTATCTTCGCTCTCGCCACTTCTATGGCTCATTATGCATCTATAGTCATTTCTTTGAGCTAGACGCACTGTTTGCATAGTTTGGCTTACTGTGCCAATCTGATTTGGCTTGATAAGAACTGCATTTGCTATGCCTTTTATAATTCCCTCTTTTAGAATTTTCTCATTTGTTACAAATAGATCATCACCAACAAGCTGAACTCTATCTCCAAGCCTATCAGTTAGTAGCTTCCAGCCCTCCCAGTCATCTTCACTAAGGCCATCTTCGATTGAAAATATCGGATATTTTTGGCACAATTTTTCGTATTTCTCCACCATCTCTTGACTTGTAAATTCCTTGCCTTCAAGCTTATAAACCTTGCCATCATATAACTCACTAGCTGCGACATCTAAGGCTAGTTTTATCTGTTCATTTGGTTTATATCCAGCTTTTAATATCGCTTGCATTATCAGCTCTAGTGGCTCTTCATTATCTTTTAAATTTGGAGCAAATCCGCCCTCATCACCAACAGCCGTGCTATGGCCTGCATCATTTAATAGCTTTTTTAGAGTTTGATATATCTCAGCTACAGCCCTAAGCGCATCGCTAAAGCTAGAAAATCCAAATGGCATAATCATAAATTCTTGAAAATCCACGCTATTATTAGCATGAGCTCCGCCATTTATAATATTAAACATCGGCACAGGAAGAATAGAAGCATTAGCCCCACCAAGATACCTATATAGCGGAAGTTTGCTTGAATTTGCCGCCGCTCTAGCTACTGCCATGGATACGCCAAGAGCTGCGTTAGCACCGATTTTACTAAAATTATCAGTGCCATCTAGTGCGATTAGAGCATCGTCAATCGCCTTTTGATTTAACGCATCCTTACCACAAAGCTCTTCTGCTATCATTGAATTTACATTTTTAATAGCCTTTAAAACACCCTTACCACCATATGCTTCTCCGCCATCTCTAAGCTCTAAGGCCTCCCTTTTACCTGTGCTAGCACCACTTGGGACTACTGCTGAGCCTGTGCTTCCATCGCATAGCGTTACAAAGGCTTTAATCGTAGGATTTCCACGACTATCTAAAACTTCTATAGCTTTTACTTCTTTAATTACTGGCATTACTCTTCCCCACTTTCATTTTCATCATCTGCACTACTCATCATACTATCGCCTAGATTTTCACGGATTTTAGCGGTGATCTCATCAGCGATATTTAAATTCTCTTTTAAAAACGCCTTAGCATTCTCTCTACCTTGACCAATTTTCGTGCTTTCATAGCTAAACCAAGCACCGCTTTTATCGATTATATCAAGCTTAACACCATAATCTACAATCTCGCCTTCCTTGCTTATGCCCTCGCCAAACATTATATCAAATTCAGCCACCTTAAATGGCGGTGCGACCTTGTTTTTTACTACTTTTACTTTTACTCGGTTTCCTATAGGCTCATCGCTTTGTTTAAGCGTAGCGACCTTACGCACATCAAGGCGGACTGAGGCGTAAAATTTAAGCGCATTACCGCCAGTTGTAGTCTCAGGTGTGCCATATCCCATGGCTCCTATTTTCATACGAATTTGGTTGATAAATACAACCGTAGTTCCCATTTTATGGACGATACCAGTAAGCTTTCTTAAGGCTTGGCTCATTAGCCTTGCTTGAAGGCCGACATGCTGATCCCCCATATCGCCTTCTATCTCGCTTTTTGGTGTAAGCGCTGCAACGCTATCAACTATGATTAGATCCACCGCTCCACTTCTAGCTAGGGTCTCTACAATATCAAGAGCTTGTTCGCCAAAATCGGGTTGAGATATATATAGATTATCAGTATCTATACCTAAATTTTTGGCATATTTGACATCTAAGGCATGCTCAGCATCCACAAAAGCACAAACTCCACCATTTTTTTGACACTCAGCTATCAAATGTAAGGTAAGAGTAGTCTTACCAGAGCTTTCAGGGCCATAAATTTCTATAATTCTACCTTTTGGCACCCCACCAATACCAAGAGCGATATCAAGCCCAATCGATCCTGTGCTAATACTATCAATAGGCTCAATCTCCTTATCTCCTAGCCTTAAAATAGTGCCTTTACCAAAGGCCTTATCAATCTGCTTAAGAGCTAAATCAAGGCTTTTTTTCTTATTTTCGTCCATAATTTTCCTTGTGATTTTGGTTATACAAATGGGGTTATTTTATCTTAAAAAAGCTAATAGCCTAATAAAATTTAAATATAAATTTGATTTTTATTAAAATTTACTCTTAATTTGAGCCATAATAGAGTGGCTTTTTGCTTCATTAGCATAATTGCCATAGTAGATTATAGATAAATTTGTATTATCATCTACCTTACATCCTAAGGCTAAGCTTGTATCTATATAGGTGTTAATGAGCTTAGTATCTGCCTTATCCATATTTAAATTTTGATATTTTAAGGCGGTTTTGTGAGTATCGCTTAATAGCCTTTTTACCCCAATTTTTGCCGTGGTGTAAATATTTTCATAATCCTTTTGCCATGCGATGGAGGCTGATAAATTTGGCAAGTTTAGATGAGATTTAGCATACTCTTCATAGCCTAAAGTATAATTGCTTATATTTATTCTATCATAGCCTAGAGATAGCTCTGGGGATATGGTGTTATTATTTTGGTAGATATTGACCCCAAAAGCCGCACTAGCACCTATGGAGCTTAATCTAGCTCTATCTGAATTTAGATACTCTAGCGTCGTTGTCCTAGCCTCATCTAATTTAACTATTTTGCTTTTAATATATTTATATGCACTATGTAATTTGACATACGCATCTATCCTATCTAACAAATTTAACTCCCCATAGTAGCTAACCCCTGTGTAGTATGATCTATCATCTAAGCTAGAGCTTCTTGGCATATTGGTACTAGCATACTCATAGCCAGTATAAAGTGCCACCATAGCACCTATATCTAGGGTTTTACTAGCTCCTATTAGAGCACCATAAGTATTTGTGGTGGCTTTGCCATTTTGTAAATTTAGCTTTGTATGGCTAGCATATGGCGTAGCAAATCCCACCCAGTCATCACTGCTTAAATCAAAATTTGTTAAATTCAGCTTCCTTAGTATATCCATATGGGTGTTGCTAGATATAGTGTGATTGTTTATCCATACTCGCGGTATATCTACTTTAGCTTTATTAGAGATTATATTTATAGCTTGTCCGCCACCAGCTAAGGTTATACAAGTCATATTCATTATTCCATTATTGTTAAATACCAGCGTATCACAGTTTATACCAATCTCATCGCCCACTCCGATATAGCTAGTGCCATTATGCTTTAATACCATATTATCTAGTGCATGCACGCCACCGGTGCTACTACCTGATGAGACTATGATGGAGTTATTACCAAATTTAATCCCATCTACATTATCCCCAGCTACAAATATCCTATCATCTATATTGGCATTGCCATTAGTGGTATCTATACTGCTTAGGCTAGTCCCGCCTAAGCTAATGCCCCACATAGTAATATCTATGTTTCCATTATTATATATTTGAGCACCATTTTGATCTTTAAATATTATCTTGCCGTAATTAGCTAAATTTGATATATTAGCACCAGTATCATTATAAATTCCATATTTTTTCGCTCTTATGGTGCCGTGGTTGATTATTCCAGCTATTTTGCCTTTATTTTCTATAGCTTTATCTTGAGTGTATAGACCTACATTCATTCCAGCGTTATTTATCATATTTCCGATTATCTCGCCAGAGTTTATTAGCTGTTTAATAGTATTTGGCGAGTTATTGATAATATCGCCTACTATCTTACCATTATTATCTATCTTATCTATTGTTCCATCGTTATAAATAGCCGTGCTAGAATGAGATATAATCGTGCCATTATTTTCTATAGTGCCTATGTAGTTATCATTGTAAATTCCATTATATCCGCTTAGAGTGCTACTATTTGTAATCTTTGATATGGTGTTATTATTGCTAATCCCAGCGTGATTTTCGCCTTCTAAATTCGCATTAATTATCAAATCTGTAATCTCGCCGCTATTTTTCACCCCATAATCTAGCCCACTCATATCAGTTTTAATATTAACCCTACTAAGCACACTATCATTATCAATAACAATCGAAGTTTTTTTATCAATCTGTATTTGACTATCTATCTCGCCTATAATTCCGCTATTTTTAATTATCGTTTGTGAGTCGCTTAAGAGCTTTGAGCTTGGCATAAGAGTTAGCTTTTCTATCACGCCTTCATTATTTATAGCTGCTTCCTTGCCACTTATAGTCCCTGAATTAATCAAATTTGAGATTACTGAGCTATTATTTATACCAAATTTATCTCCAGCGATGACGCCTTGATTATCTATCTTATCTATTACTCCGCTATTATCTAGCCCAATCTTTGCAGTTATAGTGCCGTGATTGATTAATGAGCCTATTTTATTACTATTATTAATCCCGATTTTACCGCCACCTATAGTTTTAAAATTTTGTAAATTTGCTATTTCGCCTTGGTTATTTATAGATGTTATACTATTTTGATTATTTATACTATCTATCTTACCTTGGTTGTTTATCGTTTGAATATTTTTTATATTATCGATA
>NZ_JANQCU010000002.1:0-143935 GCF_024723485.1 Campylobacter sp. RM19072 | reverse complement strand
GCCATAGTAGCGGCTGAATTTTCTATACCGGGACGCTCATTCCACGGCTGAAGAGTGATAAACATCATACCAGCATTCTCTCTAAGCGACCCAGCCATCATATCATATCCTGTTAGCGTGGTTACGCTTTTGACATTTGGATTTTTAGATACAACACTTTCTATAAATGCAGCATCTTCAAGAGTTCTTGGTAGGGTTGAGGCTGGAGGTAAATTTATGATGGTTAAAATACTTCCCTTATCCTCAGCTGGGACTAGTCCGCTAGGAATTATCTTAAATAGCTCAATCATCATAAAAATTATAATCCCAACGCTAATTAAGCTAATAATCACATGACGCAAAATCCTTGCTACACCAGCTGAGAATATCCTTGTTGAAAAGTCAAAAAATTCATTAAATTTACGCACAAACCAAAATGGTGGTTTCTCCTTTTTACGCAGTATTATCGCACAAAGTGCAGGAGTAAGAGTAAGAGCTACAAGCCCTGATATACACACAGATACAACCAAAGTTAGAGCAAATTGCTTTTGTATCACACCCACAAAACCTTCCATAAAAGAAACTGGGATAAATACCGCTGAAAGCACTAACACAATGGATATAACAGGTGCCATAATCTCATCCATAGCCTTGATGGTGGCTTCTTTGACGCTTAAATTTGGCTCTTCGTGTAAAATCCGCTCGACATTTTCTATAACGATAATGGCATCATCAACGACAATCCCAATAGCCAAAATAAGAGCAAAAAGGGTAATTAAATTTACAGAAAATCCCATTATATAAATTCCCGCAAATGCCCCCAAAATAGATACTGGAACGGTAAGCAGTGGAATAAAAGTAGCCCTAAGATTTCCTAAAAACATATATATAACTATCACAACCAAAATAATTGCTTCTATAAAGGTTTTAATAACCTCATCAATAGATACTTTGACAAATTCAGTCGTATCATATGCTACTCTATAGGTCATATCCCCTGGGAAACTCTCTTTTAACTGATCGACTCTAGCCTTTACAGCTTCAGCAGTTTCTAGGGCATTTGCACCACTTTGCAAAAATATAAGCACTGGCACCATACTACCACCATTAAAACGCCCAGCAAATGCATAACTTTGCGATCCAAGCTCTATACTAGCGACATCTTTTAATCTAATAATATTACCACTTAAATCAGCCCTTACTATAATATCTTCAAATTCGCTAATCTGCGTTAGCCTACCCTCTGGCTTGATAGAATATACATAAGGGTTACCCGTAGCCATAGGCTGCTCACCAATCTTGCCAGCTGCATATTGTGAATTTTGCTCTCTAATGGCCGCTATTACCTCATTTATAGTCATATTATAGTGTTTTAGCATTTCAGGCTTGATCCAAATTCGCATAGAATACTCTTTATTACCGATTACTACGGCATCCCCTACGCCTTTTACACGCTTTAGCTCATCTGCTATATTGATACTTACATAATTAGATAGCTCTGTATCATTCATCTTTTTGCTTGGATCATAAAATGCTAAAACCTCTAATATATTACTACTTCGCTCATCAACCTTTACGCCAACCCTACGCACCTCTTCTGGCAATTTTGATAGTATCGGACTTACTCTATTATTGACATTTACTGAAGCCGTTTGCGGATTGGTGCCAATTTCAAAAAATATATTTAAGCTCATAGTCCCAGATGAGCTTGATGTGCTTTGCATATATATCATATCATCAACGCCATTTATAGCCTCTTCTAATGGAGCGGCTACGGCACTGGCTATGGTTTGAGCATCAGCACCACTATATGTGGCTTGGACGACGATTTGTGGTGGGGTGAGTTGTGGATACTCCTCCACGGCGGCATTTTTAAGCCCGATTAAACCAGCTAAAACAATTATGATAGAGATAACGCACGCAAAAACTGGGCGATTTATAAAAAATTTAGAAAACATCTATTCGCCTTTTGTTGCTACAATCTGCACAAGCGAGCCATCTTTGATCTTTTTAAAATTATCCAAAACTACCTTATCTCCATCTTCTAATCCACTTGAGATTACTACGCTTATGGCATCTTGAGAGGCAATTTTAATGGCTTTTTTTACCACTTTATCATCTTGAACGACATATACAAATGGATTTACTAAATCTTGTAATACGGCAATTTGCGGAATTTTAAATCCATTTTTTTGATAAAATCCATGCACTTTAACAGCGGCAAATACTCCTGGGCGAATTTGGGTTTGGTTATTATCAAATTTAGCCTTTGCTTTTATCGTGCCACTATTTTGATCGATTACGCTATCGATAAAATTAATAGTCCCATTATACTCATTGCCATTACTTAGCCTAATCTCCACTTTAGAATCTAGCTGCTTCCACTGACCGCTTGCACTTTTTTCATCTATATTTAACTTATCAGTATCAGAAATGCCAAATTCTACAAATATCGGATTTAGCCTTGTGATACGCACTAGATCATTATCAGTAGCACTCACATATGAGCCAACATCTTTAAGAGTATCGCCAATCACCCCATCAAATGGTGCCCTAACCACCGAATAATCCAAATCCACTTTAGCGTTATTTAAATTTGCTAGTGCTGAGCCATACGCACTACTAGATGCGTCAAATTCTTTAGCTGATATTGCATTTTTAGATCTTAATATCACTGCTCTATCATATTGTGCTTTGGCGTTTTTATAAGTTGCTAGCTTCTCATTATAATTGGCTCTATATTTTGCTTCATCGATTTGATATAGCTTCTCTCCTTGTTTAATCGTGCTTCCAGGGGTAAAAAACTGCTTTTCAATGGAGCCAACTACCTTACCTTTGATAATCACATCCATATCACTAACAACTTGACCATTAAATTCAAGAGTTATCGGAATATCTCCCATCTTTGCTACCAATACGCTTACTGGCAATGCTGGAGCGGTTTGCTGAGTGCTATTTTTCTTACTATCGCTGCAGCTTACCATCATCAAAGCAGTAAAGCCAAGAGCCAAAATTCTCCCTAATTTATTCATACATAGCCTTTCAAATTTTTGCGATATTCTACAACAAATTTAATAAAAAAAAATTAATATAAGCAGTTTTAACCAAAAAAATGATTAATATTTTCCAGTTTTATCTTGATATTTATTATCAAAAGGAGAGCCAAATCTCCATTTGATAATTATTTTGAATTTAAAGCTTTTTCTAGCTCAATCTGTTTAGGATAGACAAAAATTGTTTTACGATCAACGCTAATTAACTCTTTATTATCATTAGCGTATGCATGAATCATAATATCTATTGGCGTATCGTGTCTAGTATCATTTACCAAAGTATGGGTGGTGCTTAGCACTACTATAATCTTCTTCTTGCCACCAGCTTTGAGAGTTATAGGCTTTAGAGGTCTATCGATTGCTATTTTAGTCTCATTGACATCAAAATAGTAAGAGTGCTCTGTATTATCTGTATTTTGGATTAAAAATGTATAGGCGTTTTGAACTTTTAAGCTATTATCATCAAGCACTTGAATGCTATATAGCTGGGTTGCTCTATTTATGTTTAGTAGCATATGCTCTTTTTTAGTCGTCATAACGCCAAGTGCGATTATAGCTACGCACAGCACAACCATATAAGCAATTGTTCTAAATCTAAAATATTTAACCTTATTTCCAGTTTTTACAGCCTTAGCACTTGTCCAGTTTATCAAACTTTTTTTACCAAGCTTACCCATCACTTCACTACACGCATCGCTACACTCTAAGCAGTTTATACACTCTAGTTGCATGCCTTTTCGTATATCAATGTGAGTTGGACAAACCCTCACACAAGCCTCACAGCCAATGCACTCTGCATCTGGGGCGGTAGGCTTTTTGCCTAATTTCATATGGCCATCATAAATTTTACCACCACGATTTTCATCATAGATTACTTGAATGGTATCATTATCAAACATAACGCTTTGAATTCTCGCATACGGACAGACATAAACGCAGAAATTCTCAGCCAAATACACCACATCAAATACTAAAAACGCACTAATTCCTATTAAAATTCCAACTAAAAGCTTATGCTCTGCTGGATTAGCAAGATAAGCAAAAAAATCCTCAGGTGGCACAAAATACCACATAAAATTACTCGCAGCGACAAAAGCAAGAGCTATCCAGATTATCACTGAGATAAATTTTTTAATGATGTTGCCATCAAATTCTTTTTGCTTGTCTTTAATATTTTTACGAATTCTAAGAATTTTGGTGCTGATTAAATCTCTATAAATTACACGAAATATCGTCTGCGGACAGGTCCATCCGCACCAAACCCTTCCGCCTAAAGTAGTCATAAAAAATATACTCAAAAACAAAATAATAAGCAAAAATGGCATCAAATATAGCTCTTGCATATCAAATGAAGTAAATAGCAAATGTAGCTGCTTTTTATCAAAGCTAAGCAAAAATAAATGATTGCCGTTAATACGAATAAATGGAGTTATCAAAGCTATTAAAGTAACGATAGAATAGACAATATAGCGTCGCTTCGTGTAGTGCGTAGGAGAGCAAGACATTTGGAATTTCCTTTGAATTTTTGGCGACGATTATATAACTTCTTATATTAAAACATAATTAATAAAAAATTTTATATTATTTGTAATGAGTATTTAAGTTAAATTTGATTAAAATTACAATTTTTAAATTTTAAACGAAAGGTGGTGAGGATCGTGCCAGGAGTTAAGGTACATCCAAACGAGTCTTTTGATGAGGCATACAGACGCTTTAAAAAGCAAACTGATCGTAACTTAGTAGTTACCGAAGTTCGCGCTAGAAGATTTTTCGAGCCTATGACTGAAGTTCGCAAAAAGCAGAAAATTTCAGCTCGTAAAAAAATGCTTAAAAGACTCTATATGCTTAGACGCTATGAGTCAAGACTCTAATACCATAATGACCGCTTCGGCGGTCTTTTTAACGCTATTTTTATAGCTTTTTTGAATTTAACTATATTTTCCATTACGTTTTAGATATGTGTAGGCAAATGATAGCACTCCGCAAAAATATTTATTAGTGATGGATTAGCAAAATTTAATCTTATAGCTAAATTTTACTTTAATATTAGCTAGTTTAAGTGCCTTAAAAAATTCCATAAAATGGTAAAAATGGCTAGTGTGGCAAAATATTTATCCTTTGGGGCTAGAGTTTTATCATTAAAGCTATCATCAAGATATTTAATAGCCTTATCAAATATTGAGTTTTCACTAACGATTGACGCTTCTATTTGTTTATAAACACTAATTAGCTTATTTGTGTCTAAATTTAGCATTTTTTCTCCTTTATTTATATTATTTTAACTTCGCCGCACGAGCTAAGCCCCACTTTGCGACCAAAGTTTAGCACTTTACAAAAACCTCGGCTAAAGCCGTCGCATTCGCTGGTTTTCAAGGAAACCACCCCTAAAGGTGTCGCATTCGCTGGTTTTGGAAACGCACTAAAGCCCCTACTTCGTAGGGTTACCCCTATTTTAACTTCGCCGCACGAGCTAAGCCCCACTTTGCGACAAGGAGCCACACTCCCTTGACCCACCTCTTGTGCTTTGAACTATCTTTGAGAAAGTTATCCATCCGACAAATGCGGATTTTTTTGGTTGGTTTTTCTATATCTTTTTAGCCTTTTTATAAACTTGATAAAGCTCATCTTGTGTTGGCTCGTTAGCTTCAGCTAGAAATTTAGCGTATTGCTTGGCTCTAGTTTCAGCTTTTTTATGCTTTGATTTGGTATAGTTTCACCCATAGCTTCTACTTCTTGTTTAGCTATTTGTGGGGCGTTTAAAGTAGAGAGCGTGTCCCCACCCCATACTATATCACCCTTAAATTTACCGCTATAAGCGGACAAGTTCGCGGTATCGCCTTTAACTTGTGAATTTGGCTTTCTTTTGTCTTTATTCAGTTTTGGATTTCTAAAAATCATTTTATCTTTTATATTTCTATCAAAATAAAATGTTATAATATCATCAGTAACCGTAGGTTGTGGTAATTCGGCGGTCGTCATGTCCCTACGGCTACTATCAACAACAACCCTAAATTTAACCCCTTCTTTATTTTCCCATTCGTAAATTCTAGCTCCATTTTTATCTATAAAAGGCTCTTTGTATGTTTTTATATACTCTCTTAAGGAGTTGCCTAAATTTAAAAGCTTCAGTCTTGATATAAGTTGCTTTTTTATCATTATAAGTTACATTGTGGATGCCTCTTATCTCTTTTTTAGCTTCAGATAAAGTTAAAAAATAAAAATTTTATCTTTATATATTTACCATAGATAAAAAATATTGATTTTAATTATCATTTAAGTAATTTGTTGCTACAATTCTATTTAGTTTTTGATAAGCAATATCAAAATATAATATTTAGGAGTAAATTTATCTTTATTTACGGAGAATTTAATGTTAGCATATTTTTATACTGGCGGTCCATTTATGTGGCCTATATTTTTCCTTTTTGTTTTGTCATTTGGGGTAATACTTGAAAAGCTCTGTTACTTTCTGATTTACGAACTAGATGCCACGGCAAAATTTAAGATGAAGTTAGCAACTCTAATCAACAGCAACAAAGATGAAGAGGTAAAAATTTTATGCCAAAAATATAAAAATACAATTGCTAAAACTACTATTTTTGTGCTTGAAAGTGTAAATTTTAAACTAGATACAAAATCGCAAATAGACTACATTATTGAAGAGGCTATAAATGATAAAATTGTAAATTTGGAAAAACATAACTGGATTCTTAGAATGTGTGCAAGCGTAGCTCCGCAACTTGGGCTTTTAGGCACAATTACTGGAATGATTAGATCATTTGCTGGATTAAGTGGCGGAGCAAATGCACCAGAGGTAGCCATAGGAATTTCAGAAGCACTCTACACCACAGCAGCCGGTCTAATAGTAGCAATTCCTTGCTTAATAATTCATCTAATGATAAACAAGAAAATAGATTATATTTTAAATGACTTAAATAGAACAATTGGGCTTTTTAGCAGGAGAATTGCATGAAATTTGTAAGAAGAGAACAAAATAAAATCGGCAGAATTTCTATGCTAAATTTGATCGATGTTATCTTTGTTTTGTTGCTATTTTTTATGCTAACAACAACATTTAACAAACTTACTCATTTTAATGTAAATTTACCGCAGACTACTACTGAATTTGAAAAAGATAATAACTTACCAGTAGAATTATTTTATGAAATAAATGAAAAAATTACATTAAAAATTGGCGAAATAGAGCAAATTTTAAGTATAGACGCATTAAAAAATTTCATCTCGAATTTGGATGAAAATCATAAAAATAGTATCAAAATAAGCGCCGATGAAGGGCTTGAATATAAGAAAATTATCGATCTTATTTCTATTTTAAAAGATGCAAATGTCAATAATGTAGAGTTAAATATAAGAAAAAATTAAACCAATAATTTAGGAGTTAAAATGATAAACAAATTTGCTATTTTTAGTCTATGCGCCACATCAGCTATCGCTCTTAATGCCGCTGATACCAAGCTTGATACCACAGTCATCACGGCTACAGGCTTTGAGAGTCCCTTAAAAGATGAAACTAGAAATGTTTCTATCATCACAGCTGATGAGATCCAAGGGCGAGGGTATGCTAGCGTCCAAGAGATCTTAGAAAAAGTTCCAAGTGTAACCTTCGTCAATCCTGGATTTGGCGATACGGTAGATCTTAGAGGTCAAGGAAGCAAAGCCAATACATCTGTAAAAGTATTGATTAACGGAATTGGGTTAAATATGCTAGACACTGCTCATGCTGTAGTTCCAATCAATATGATAAATGTCGATGATATAGAAAGAATTGAGGTAATCCCAGGCGGAGGAAGTGTGCTTTATGGTGGAGGTACTGCAGGTGGCGTTATAAACATAATTACAAAGCAAAAGCCTGAGGATTTTTTTGCTAATATTTCAGCTAAATTTGGCTCATACTCTCACAGATCTACAAATTTAGCTCTAGGGGTAAAAGCAACCGATGATTTATATTTAAAATTTAACGCAAAAGCCTTCAGCGAAAATGGCTATAGATATAATGAAAGAAATAGAGGATATTATACAAGCGGATCAGCTATCTATCAGATAACAGATACTCAAAACATAACACTAAATACAAACTACTATAGCTCAAAAATAGACACAACAAGCTCAATAACAAAAGATGAGCTTAATAATAATAGAAAAGCAGCAGGAAGTGATAAAACATTCCAAAAAGATAGACAACTCGATATTAGCCTAGACTACTCTATTAAGCCAGTTGATGAGCTCGAAATTCGAATAATGCCATATTATCAAAAAATAAAAATGACACCAGATATTTTCTCATCATATGTTACTTATGGTCTTTTCGAAGATGAAAAAAAGGGCGTAAAAACAAAAGGTAGATATGATTATGGTAGTGGCGAATTTGTAGCTGGATACGAATATGAGAAAAATGATGGAGCAAGAAGCTCTATTATGGATATGAATATGCCAACAGGGGGGGGGCGCTATCATAATGATATAAATGTAGATATAACAAAAAATACTCACTCTATATACGCACTTCAAAGGCATGAGTTTAATAGCTGGTTTTCTTTAGGTGCTGGGGCAAGATATGAGTGGGCTGATTATACAAATAGCAGAACTACAAATGTGAATATGACAACAAATGGAATGCCACCTAGACCTATAAATACCACAGATAGCATACAAAATAACACTGATATTAATACTTATGCATTTGAAATTACGCCAAATTTCAAATATTCAGATACTGGGAATGTTTATTTAAAATTTGAGCGTGGCTTTATATCGCCAAGTCCAGTTCAATTAACAGATAAAGATCAAATCAAAGGCTACTCATTTAATAATTTAAAGCCAGAGATATTTAGGACATATGAAGTTGGTATAAAAGATTTAATTTTTGGTCAATTCTCAAGTGCTACAATCTTTAAAACAGATACAACTGATGAGATTGTTTATGAAGAGCTTGGTGGTGGTCGCCACGCTCAAGCTTGGAGATATTATAATCTCTCAAAAACTCGCCGTTATGGAATTGAGCTATATTCAGAGCAATGGCTATTTGACCAATTAAAACTAAGTCAAACATTCTCATATATTAATGCACAGATAAAAGAGGGCAAAGATAATGGAAAAAGAGTGCCACTTGTCCCAAGAACTAAATTTGTGCTAGGAGTTGATTATCTGCCAATTAAAAAGCTTACAATTTTAAGTAATTTTAAATATTTTGATAGCACGGTTGATAGCAACTATGATAAGATAAAAGATCGTTTTATCGTTGATATTGGCACAAAATATGACTTTGCAAAAAATATCTCAATGTCAGCTGGAATAAAAAATCTATTTAATGAAAGGTATAACACATATCAAAATAAAAAACAAAATAGCTATATTCCAGCACCTGAGAGAAATTTTTATGCTGAGTTTAAATACACATTTTAAGGCATAAAATGAGATATTTCTTGCTCTCTCTCATTATAAATTTGGTGATATTATTTTTGCCACTGCACTCAGATGAAGCAATAACTACCCCAAAAAAGATCACTATAAAATTAAATGAAACAAAGGGGCAAGAAACTCCAAAAATCGAGCCAAAACCAAAAAAAGAGGAGATAAAACAAGATCTAGTAGAGGAATTAACAAAAATCGAAAAGGCAAAAGATGAGCCTATAAAAGAAGCTCAAAAATCCAAACCACAGCCAAAACCAAAAAAAGTGCTTAAAGATATACACAAAGTAGAAAAAATAGAGCAAATAAGCGAAATTTCAATTCAAAATCAATTTGATAAATCACAAATTTCAAATAAAACAACTCAAAATATAGTTAATGAGTTTAAAAAAAGCGAAGATGTCTGCCTAGAAGGGGTTGGCTTTATAATCACAAATAAAATAGAACCAACCTACCCTAAAAAAGCACTTTTATTAAAGCTTAGAGATACTTTTATAGTTGAAGTTGAATTTCAAATAAACAAAGATGGAAGTATTAAAATTCTAAAAGTCAATGGAAAGAGTGAAATTTTTAATGACCAAGCTAAAATATTAACCCAAAAGCTGGATATCAAGGTACTTAAAGATGGTATTAGTAATTGTAAAATTATAAAACCATATGAATTTAAATTTAAAGGATAAAAGGTGCTTATAGAGATAAAATGCCACAAAATGCCAAGCCTTAATAGATCGCAAATAGTAGAATTTTGTAAAATAGATGGATGCTTAAGCATTAAAAGAGAAATACTAAAATACCATAAATTTGATATTTTTTGGAAAAATAGTATCGCAAATATAGTAAGCTTATTTAAAAAGGATTTGGCGTGAAAAAAATTGTCATTTTTTCATCACTTACAGGAAATACAAAAAAAGTCGCAAATAGCATTGCTAGTGCGTTAAATTGTAAAAGCATAAATTATACCCAAATCTCATTACAAGAGTTAGAAAATTATGATTTTATAGCTATAGGATTTTACATAGACAAAGGCGATATGGATAGTGATTTTAAGGGCTTTACAAGCCAAATTCGCTCTAAAAAAATAGGGCTTTTTATAACAATGGGCGGAGATACAAATAGCGAATATGCAAAAAATGCTATAGATGGATTTAAGGCTAAATTTATTTCGCAAGGAAATGAGATTTTAGTTACTTTTTATTCCCAAGGCGCGATCGATCCAAAAATTATAGAAAAAATGCGAGAAATGGCAAAAATTTATCCAAATGATAAACGCTATAAAATCACGCCAGAAAAAGAAGCTAGATGGCTACAAGCAAGCACCCATCCTGATAAAACTGACTTAGAAAATGCAAAAAACGCATTTTTAGCACTGAAAATTTAGAGGTAAAAAGTGAAATTCTATTTAAAATCTACATTTGAGCTTATCTTGATTTTATTCTTAATTTTTGCCGTTATATCTAGAGCTATTATCACGCATTTAGGGCATAATTTTGTATATAATATTCGCTTAAAAATCGTAAAAGAGATATTAAATGCAAAATTTTGAAAGCATAAATAAAATTCCAAAAAACAAGCTCTTAGCATCATTAACTAGCGATATAACAAGCATCAGTATGGGTTTTGGTTCAATTCCTGAGGCTTTACAAGGAGCTTTTATTTTAATTTCCACGCTTGGCTATATAGCATATCTATCACCTGGTATTGGGATTTTGGTTATGCTTTGCCTAGCTGTTATGATTGTTATAAGTTTTTATTTTATGAAAAGAACTTATACATATTTTAGCAGACATAGACTTGGCAAAAACACACTTTATAAGGATTATTCTGAGTGTATTGAAGGCCAAAAAAAGCGTTTAGCTCTTATAAATGCTCTTTTAGAAAATAGAAGTTTATTGCTTCTTGATGAGTGGGCGACCAATCAAGATCCAAACTTTAAAGCCATTTTTTATAATGAAATTTTACCTTATCTAAACTCACTTGGATTTACTATTATATTAATTAGTCATGATGGTAGATATTTTTATGCTGCACAAAAAATTTATGAGATAAAAAATGAAAAGATTAAGATTTAGCTCAGATTGTAATGCAGCTTGAGCTAAACTTTAATTTTAAGGAGAAAAAATGAAAAATAATGCAATTAAGCATATGAATGAGGAGCACGGCGATATAGTCGAGGCAATGGCGATAAAATTTGGCTCACTACAAAATGCCAAAGATGCAAAAATAGTAGATATTGATGAAGATGGTTTGGATATTGATGTTGATGGAAATTTAATAAGAGTTCCATTTGCTAAAAAAGCCAATCAAAATGGCGAAGGATACAAAGATGCGATAATGGAAATTTGTAAAGATTTAAAGCCAAGCGGTGATAAGCTTGTAAAGATTTCAGCTCAATTAATTGAATTTATAGATAGCAATAATAGCGTCATAATTTCTAGCCTAAAAAATGGTATGCCATTTTCATCTTATGCACCAGCTATGAGAAAAGATGATGAAATTTTAGCTTTAATCTCATCAGTAGCGCCTCACTATAAAAATTTAATATCAAATCCAGATAAGGTTTCAATTCTTTTCTTACAAGATGAAAGCAAGGCAAACACGATATTTGCACGAATTAGGGCTAGCTGGGAAGCAAAGGCAAATTTTGATAAAAATAGCCAATTAAGAGAGTTTTTCTTTGACGAAATAACCAAAAAATTTCCACAAGATCAAGCGGCAAATTTTATAAGAGAAATGAGCGATTTTGAAGTTATTAGATTTAGTCTAACAAATGGTAGATTTGTGCGTGGTTTTGGTGCGGCTTACGATATGGTTGGGTTTAAGATTTTATCCCAAGCCGATGGCGTAAATCCTCACAATATGCCTCACAAACACGGAAAATAATATGCAAAAAGCTTGGCGGACAAATTTATTTTTTATAGCTTTATGCATTTTTTTGGTAATCTATTCGCTAAGTGTTGGTGGGGCAGATATAAGTTTTGGCGATATTTTAAAATTATTTAGCGACCCAAATAGTATAGATGAGGCGAAAAAAACAATTTTACTTGAAATAAGACTTCCAAGACTTATTATGGCATTATTGATTGGAATGCTTTTAGCAAGTAGTGGCGTAATAGTACAAAGCGTATTTTTAAATCCACTTGCTGATCCATATATTATAGGAATTGCAGCAAGTGCGACATTTGGTGCGGTTATTGCATACTTCTTAAAACTCCCAGATATTTATTATGGGGTTTTTGCTTTTTTTGTAGCCTCAGCACTATCTTTAGTGATTTTTAGCCTGTATAAAAAAGGGAAAAGTATAGCTACCTTGCTAATAATTGGTATCGCCTTTAGCTCTTTTTTAGGAGCATTTACGAGCTTTGCTACATATTTGATTGGCGAAGATAGCTTTAAGATAGTTGCTTGGATGATGGGGTTTTTAAGTGGAGCAACTTGGGAGAAAGTGGCTATTTTGATAGTTCCAGTGATTTTTTCTACAATGTATTTTTACTTTAAAAGACATGAATTAAATGTGCTTTTAAGCGGAGATGATGAGGCAAAAACCCTTGGCGTGAATGTTCAAAAGAGTAAGAAAATACTGCTTATAATAGCAAGTCTCGCAACTGCTTTTAGCGTGGCATTTACAGGAATGATAGGATTTGTAGGACTCATAATTCCACATACACTAAGATTAATTCTTAAAACTTCAAGTAATGCAACTCTAATTCCAGCTTCATTAATTGTGGGAGCTTTATTCTTACTATTTTGTGATAACTTAAGCAAAAGTATTTTATCTCCAATAGAAATTCCAATAGGCGTTGTTACGGCATTTTTCGGTGCTCCATTTTTTCTATTTTTAGCAATAAAACAAGGAAAAGCTAGTGGGTGAAATTTGCGTAAAAGATCTAAGCTTTGGCTATGATAAAAGCCTTATTTTAGAAAATATAAATTTAAGTGCTAAAAGTGGCGAATTTATTGGAATTTTAGGTGCAAATGGTTCTGGAAAAAGCACACTTTTAAAAAATCTTTTAAGATTAATCGAGCCAAAAAGCGGTATTATCAAAATCAATGATAAACCACTAAAAAAATACACACTAAAAGAGCTTGCACAAACCATTGGTTTTGTCCCGCAAAAATCGGCTATATCTATGCCTTTAAGCGTTTTTGATATTCTCTTGATGGGTAGATTTTCATATCTAAAAAATAGCTTTGAAAACTACTCAAATATGGATATAAAAAAGGTCAATGAGATTATGGATCTGCTAAAAATTTCTAAATTTAAAGATAGAATAGCAAACTCATTAAGCGGTGGCGAATTTCAAAGAGTGTTACTTGCAAGAGCACTAATTAGTGAGCCAAAAGCCCTATTTTTAGACGAACCAACAAGTGCGCTTGATTTACACTATGCTGTAGAGATGATGAAAATTTGCAAAAATCTAACAAAAAAGTTAAATTTACTAAGCTTAATGGTAATTCATGATTTAAATCTTGCTAGTATGTTTTGTGATAGATTAATTATGCTAAAAGATGGCAAAATTTGCTATAGTGGTGCTCCAAGAGAGCTTTTTAAGAAGGAAATTTTGAAAGAAATCTATTGCCTAGATTGCGAAATTATCGAATATAATGGCTCATTTTTTGTTATAGCTTCAAAGGATTAAAATGAAAAAATTTATTATATTAATTTTAGTTGCGTTTTTTGCTTTAAATTTAAATGCTAAACGCCTTGTTGTACTTGATCCAGCCATTATTGAGATGCTTTACATGCTTGAAGCTCAAGATGAAATTGTCGCTATCGCACAGCCGACAACTTCAAAAATTTGGCCCGAAAATCTAACGCAAAATCTCACTAGCGTTGGCACTTACACTAAGCCAAATTTAGAAAAAATTATCGAGCTAAAGCCAGATCTTGTGATTGCTAGTTTTCACTCCATCAATACAATAAGTGAGCTTAAAAAATTCGACATAAATGCCACAATCTTTGAGGCTAATAGCCTTGAAAATATATACTCAAATATAGAAAAAATCGGAGAAATAGTCCAAAAGAGCTCTAAAGCTAAAGAAATTATTTCTTCGCTAAAAAACTCATTAAATAATGCTATAAACTCTGATAATCTAAAAGGAAAAAAGGTTGCGATTTTGTTTTCAACAAATCCAATTATGGCATTTAATAACCAAACTTTGCCAGGCGATATTATCTCAAAGCTTGGATTAGAAAACATAGTAACTGATACAAAAGCAAAATCACCCATTTTGCCAATAGAGATGCTACTTACTGCAAATCCTGATTTTATCGTAGTTATCGGAGATAATGAGCAAAAAAATAGCTTGATAAAAACATATCCAGCACTAAAAGGAGTAAAAGCTGCAAAAAATGGAAAAATCATATCCATTCCTTCATCGCTTTTATTAAGAGGAACGCCTAGAATAGAAAAGGGAATTCAAATTCTGCTAAAAGAGATGAGATAGAGTAATAAACCAAATATAGCATAATCTGTTTTCTTAATAAAAATTTGCTAAGAAAACATAAAATAATATTTTAGCTATAAAAGTCTAATTCAAATCATAAATAAACACTCAAAAGGCGTAAATTTTACATGATGTTATGCTATTTATTTTCATAATTTTTAAAGTTATACACCTTTACTACTAGGATATTTGGCTTAGCTATGATTTTCAGTGGCGGACAGAGAGGGATTTGAACCCCCGAAGGCTTTCACCTTACACGCGTTCCAGGCGTGCTCCTTCAACCACTCGGACATCTGCCCAAAACAACAAAAAATTAAAATGATTAAATAAAACACAAGCTCAAAAGAGCAAGTGTCTTTACAAAAAGGAGGTTATTTGTTTAGGAGTTTTGATTATATAATTAATTCTTTAACATATAATAAATATAAACTAAAGTAAAAATTATTAAGACAAAATTTGATATAATCATAATAAAAAGGATAAAAATGCTAACTCATTTAAATGAAAAAAATATGCCAAAGATGGTAGATGTAAGCAATAAAGATATAACCAAACGCATAGCAATTGCTAGTGGAGTAATCACAATGTCTAAAGATGCCTACACAGCTATCAAGAATAATACCGCCAAGAAGGGTCCGGTCTTGCAAACTGCTGTGGTTGCTGCTGTGATGGGTGCTAAACGCACTAGCGATCTAATCCCAATGTGCCATCCACTTGCTATAAATTCAGTTGATATAGATATAGTAGATATGCAAGAATTGCTAGGATTTAAGCTCATTGCCAAGGTGGCAACTCAAGGCAAAACTGGCGTAGAGATGGAGGCGCTTAGTGCTGTTAGTGTGGGGCTTCTTACCATCTATGATATGATAAAAGCGATTGATAAATCAATGATAATAAGCGATATAAAACTAGAGTCAAAAAGTGGCGGAAAAAGCGGAGAATATAGGAGAGAAGATGGCTTACATTTGTGAAATAAATGGTAAAAAACCAGAAATAATCTACCCAACATTTTGGGAATATAAGATAATTTTTGATAGCTCAAGCGATGAAAAAAGCATAATCAAAGAGTGCGTAGGAGATAGAAAGCATAAGCTTAAAATCTCTCACACAAGCAAAAATGGTAAATTTAAAAGCTTCAATCTAAGCGTATTGGTAAATAGCGATACCGAGCGTTTGGAGCTATTTACCTTGCTTAAAAAATACTCTAAATTTGTATTATAAATTGACTTTATTTAATCATCTCTTTAGCTATATTTGCTATATTTGTAGCACTAAATCCAAAATGCTTAAATAACTCATCAGCTGGGGCTGAGGCTCCAAAAGAGCTCATTCCAAGCACATTATCAGCAAATTTATACCACTCAAGCGCACTTGCAGCCTCTACGGCTAAAACCTTAGTATTAGGCAAAAATACACGCTCGATATAGCTACCATCTTGCTTGCATAAAAGCTCAAAGCAAGGAGCTGAGACGACATTTACACCAATACCGCTATTTTCTAGCAATCTAGATGCTTCAAGGCATAATCCAACCTCGCTACCGCTAGCTACAAGTGTTATTTGCGGATTTTGGCTCTCTTTGATTAGATATGCACCATTTTCCACGCTACCAAATTTAGGCTCATCTAATGGATTTAGCCCCTGTCTTGAGCAGACAAAACCACAAGGAGCATTTAGCTTAAGGGCGATCTTCCAGCACTCCACATTTTCAGCACCATCAGCAGGACGAAAAGTATAGAAATTTGGCATAGCTCTAAATGTGCTAAGCTGCTCGATTGGCTCATGTGTTGGGCCATCTTCTCCAACGCCTATACTATCATGCGTCCAGATAAAATAGTGCCTAAGCCCCATAAGTGCTGCTAGTCTAGCCCCAGCCTTAAGATAATCACTAAATATAAAAAATGTCGCACTAAAAGGGATAAAAATCCCATATCTAGCATACGCGTTACAAATCGCCGCCATGGCGTGCTCTCTAATGCCAAAATGCAAATTTTTGCCATTTGGATAATCGCCAAATCCTTTTAGCTCGGTTTTATTGCTTGGAGCTAGATCAGCACTACCACCGATAAATCCAGGTAAAGCAGCGGCAATAGCATTTAAAATTTTACCATTGCTATCCCTTGTTGCCATCTTTTGACCTTTTAATACAGGGAATTCAATCTTGCTAAAATCAGGATTTAAAAGCAAATTTAAAAGCTCTTTTTTCTCTTTATCTAGCTCACTTACCCTCTTATCCCACACAGCATTTGCCAAATCGCCCCTTTCAAGTGCGAGATTAAACCAAAATTTCACATCATCATCAACAAAAAAAGTTAAATTCGGATCAAATCCCGCCGCCTCCTTAGCCTTAGCTATCACCTCTTCACCAAGCGGAGTACCATGTGCGTGATGGCTTCCTTCTAGCTTACCAGCACCTTTGGCGATCTTTGTTTTAGCAATTATTAAGTATGGTTTTGTCTTGTTTTTGGCCTCATTTAGAGCAAATTCAATCTCATCATAGCTATGTCCATCAATCTTAGCCACCTCAAATCCCGCCGCCTCAAACCTTACCTTAACATCCTCAGACCACGCTATAGCCGTATCGCCCTCTATAGTAATCTCATTGCTATCATAAATTATTACTAAATTATCCAAATTATGCTTACCAGCTAAGGCGCAAGCCTCATAGCTAATCCCCTCTTGTAAATCTCCATCCCCACATAAGCAATAGACCTTATGATTAATAATATCACTACCCAATAAATTCTCAGCTGATTTAGCCGCCATCGCAAAGCCAACAGCATTTGCAACGCCTTGACCAAGTGGCCCAGTAGCAATCTCCACGCCAGGAGTCTCGATCTCTGGATGACCTGGAGTTTTAGAGTTAAGCTGACGAAAAGCCTTTAAATCATCTATGCTAATATCATACCCACTAAGATGTAAAAAGCTATAAACCAAGCTACTAGCATGACCACCACTAAATACTAATCTATCGCGGTTTAGCCAAGTTGGATTTTTGGGATTGTGATTTAAATGAGTGCTTAAAACCGCAACTATATCAGCTAACCCCATCGGAGCACCTGGGTGACCTGAATTTGCCTTTTGTACCATATCAGCACATAGAAATCTTATCGTATCAGCTTGCTTTTTATACATTTTCATCCTTTTAAATATCTATTTATTAGATCCAAGATTAGCTCTTTTACTTTGATATTTTGAATTTGATCTACTATCTTAACTTCTAGCTCATCTCTAATGCGTTTTGCCTCATCTACGCCAAGTAAATTGGTAAATGAATTTTTAAAAGTATCGTTATTTGTGGGTTTCCCAGCGATTTGAGCGTTGCTAGTGGCATCTATTATATCATCGTGAATTTGAAATGCTAATCCAAGCTTTAGCCCAGCTTCATATATCTTATCACACTCTTTATCACTAGCTCCGGCAATTACTGCGCCAATTTGCATACTAGCTGCGATGAGAGCGCCAGTTTTGTGTAGGTGTAGGAATTTTAACTCATCTAAATTTAATTTTTTATTTTCAAAATAGCAATCAATGGCTTGACCAATTACCATACCATTAAGACCGCCATTTTTACTAAGTATCTGAATGGATTTAATAGCTATATCCGCTGGCAAATTTGAATTAGCCAAAACCCTAAAAGCTTCAGTATTTAAAGCATCGCCAACCAAAATAGCTGTGGCCTCATCATATTTGACATGCAAGGTAGCCACACCACGGCGAAGATTAGAATTATCCATCGCTGGAAGGTCATCGTGAATGAGTGAATACGCGTGTAGTAGCTCCACTGCTAAAGCCGCTGGATATGGATCACACGATGGATTTATGGCTTTAGCGGTGCCGATTAATAATTGAGCACGAAAATGCTTACCACCTGCTTTTAAAATCCACTCAATTGCCTCGTTAAAATGCGGATGAAAGCTATCTGTTTTGGGTAAATTTGACTCTAAATACTCCAAAAAACTCATTTATTTACTCGCACAAAAAACTGAAAATCATCTCTTGAGATTAGATAGTATGCTTGAACATTTTTATTTTTCATAATATTATCCACTTCAATGGCACTTTTAATAGCAACGCCATCTATTTGCATAATTTTATCTCCAACTTTTAAACCTAGCTTACTAGCTTTGGAATTTGCTTTTACGCTAGTAATTGTCATTGTTTTATCCACATTTAGTCCAAATTCAGGTAGAAATTTTGGCTTTGGCGGAATCTTTTTAACCTCAGCGGTTTTATTATCATCTATAATATTTTTAGCTGTTATATTTGACATTTTAATATCATAATTTAAAATCTGCGAACCACGCTTAATCTCAAATTTAAGCAAAGAGCCCTTATCGGCAAATAGCACCATCTCATTTATCTCTCTTAAACTTGTAGGCTTTTTACCATTGACTGAGAGAATTTCATCACCACTTCTAAGCTCTTTTCCAGCACCAAATGGATTTGCACTTACTACTTTTATAGTGGTATTGTTTTCATTAAATTTAACCCCAATATCCCCATAATACACATCATCATAACGCATAAAATGCTTTAAATATCTATTTGGTATAAATCTATATTCTCCAAGGCTGATCCCAACCATCGAAGCACAATCACAAACTAGCATTCCAGCCTTGCCCGTGCTAAAGCTAAGCTCATCAAGCTGTCCAAGCTCACTACCAAAACTCTTTATATGCCCCATATTTACGATATTTTCTTCTAAGGTCATAACCCACATATCTTGCCTACTATCAAGTTCATCAAGCATAAATGCCCCACGCAAAGTAAATCCAGGCTTGATAAGATATAGCCCAAGATATGGATCAAATTTGATATAATCTGCCTTATTTAGCGGATTACTCTTATCATACACTACAGCTGCATACTCGCCATTTAGAGCGATTGCGATATTATCTTTATAGTTAAATTGCGACTCTCTCATCTTCTCATATATGGCAGCTCTATCGGCTATTGTAGGCTCTGGAGCCGCATTTAAAATCGCCCCAAGCATTAAGATAGCAACAAAAATCCTAATCATAATCCACCCCCAAAAGCACCAAATCCGCCAAGTAGCGATGAAGCCGCTTTTTGCTTCTCTTCATTGGCTAAATTTATAGCGTCATTTATGGCTGAAATTAATAGAATTTGCAAACTATCCTTATCTTCAAGCAAAGAATCATCTATGCTAATATCTAAAATTTCAGATTTACCATTAATTTTTACACTTATTAATCCCCCACCAGACTTACTACAAAACTCCTTTTGTGCGAGCTGGGCTTGGAATTCATCTGCTTTTTGCTGAGCTTGAGATAGCATTTGCGTCATCTTTGAAAAATCAAAATCTTTAAACATCTATTTACCTTTAAATTTTGGCGATTATAGCAAAAGTGCCTTTAAATCTTGCTTTTTAGCCATCTATTTTATTATTTGAATCCACATGGATAATTGTAGGTTGAAATTTCTTAGCCTTTTTAAGGCTCATTGAAGCGTAGCTTACAATGATGATTATATCGCCTACGCATACCTTTCTAGCTGCTGCACCATTTAGGCAAATTTCCCCATCTTTATCGCCTTTAATAACATAAGTAGCAAATCTCTCGCCATTATTTACATCAAGTATCTCTACCTTTTGAAACTCAAGCAAATTTGCTGCTTTCATGAGCTTTTCATCTATGGTGATTGAGCCAATATAGTTTAAATTTGCATCAGTTACAGTGGCTCTGTGAATTTTGCTAGATAGCATCTCAATTTTCATTTTTATCCTTTTTATCTAATATATCTTTTACAACTTCTTGGTCGCTAAATGAATATTTAACCCCATTTATCTCTTGATAACTCTCATCTCCCTTGCCTAAAATCAATAATACCTCATCATTTTGTATATCCATAGCCTTTGCGATTGCCTCTTTGCGATTTTGAATTTTAATCGTATTTTTAGGCATTAAAGCAGCAACTTGCTCTATTATCTCATCTGGATCTTCACTCCTTGGATTATCGCTTGTTACAATTGCGATTTTAGCATATTTAGCGACGATTTGCCCCATTATAGGGCGTTTGCTTTTATCTCTATCTCCACCAGCACCAAATACTACAATCAGCTCTTTATCACACATAGAACTTAATACCTTTTGTATCCCATCAGGAGTATGAGCAAAATCCACAATAATAGTCGGCAAATGCGATACAATCTCCATTCTACCAGCCACGCCCTTAAAGTCCTTAAGCCCATCGCATATGGATTGTAAATCCAAATTTAATAGCTTTTTTGTAGCAGCGATCACGCTAAGAGCGTTATATAGATTAAATTTGCCATGTAAATTAAGGGATAAATCCGCCTTCTCATCGCCATTTATAATAGTTGCGTTTATGCCATTTTCTAAATTAATTTTATCAGCATAAATATCAGCGTGATTAGTTGAATATGTGAGTGAATTTATAGGATTATAGCTAATCTCTTTACAATCAGCGTTTATAATCTTATCGCACTCATCGCTTAAAAAGCTAGATTTTACCCTTGCGTATTCGCTAAAGCTTTTATGATAATCTAGATGATCTTGGCTTAAATTTGTAAAAATCTTTAAGCTAAATTCCAAGCCTTCAATGCGATTTTGTGCTATAGCGTGTGAGCTAACCTCCATTATAAAATATTCGCACCCGCTATCAACGGCCTCTTTAATATAGCTAATACTCTCTAGAATTTGGCTTGTTGTTAGCCCCTTTTTGGCTATTTGTCTATCGCCGATAAATGAGCCACAAGTCCCGCTAACTGCACTTTTATAGCCCAAATTTGCTAAGGTATGAGCTAGTAAAAATGCGGTTGTGGTCTTGCCATTTGTGCCAGTAATACCTATAATTTTAATTCGGTTTTTAAGCCCTAAAAGCTCTATAGCCTCGCTTGGACTAATCAATTTTGCCCCAAGATCTAAGGCTTGAGCGGAGTATTTGGAATTTGAATTAGAAAGCACAAAATAGCAACCACTCTTAACTTCTTTAGAATTATCAGTAATAAATCCGCTATTTAAGGCTATTTTCATCTTTATCCCTAATCTTTTGTAGCACCATAGCCACCCTCTCATCGCCCATAAACATTTTAACCGAACTCTCTAAATACTTCAGCCCAATATCGCTAAATCCATTATCTACAAGAGAATTAACAAGATCAAATAACTCATCTTTATGCGTAATAATAATTTTGGTAGAAAATAAAATACTCTCAAATAACTCTTTAAAATCATTATCATTTAATAAATTTTTAAAATCTGCGTAGGTGATGGCATTTTGGCTCTCTAGCATTATAGCGCTCTCATCGTTTGCGTTTTGTATAAGCTCGATAATTTCAAGAATAGTTTGAGTATTATCCTTTTGAGCTGGATCAAAATATATCTCAAATAATGAAAGAGCCTCGCTTGGATTATCTTTTGCCGTGTCGCAAAGCTCTATAAAAGCAAGTATCTCATCGCTTGGAGATCTATTATAAGCAATATTAAAGCTCATCTTAGCTAGTTCAAATTTCCCTTGTTTAAATAGCTTTATTGCAATATCTTTGTAGTTTTGCCCCATCTATTTCCTCTGATTGCAAATTTACGATATGGATTAGAATTTATGGCTAATTATACACAAAATATAAAAAATTTAGATTAAATAGCACCGATTTCTAGGCTTATCTAATAATAATTAATTAAATCTATACGATAAGCCAAAATTTGCACTATATAGCTTATCATCGCTATTTATATCAGCACCTAGATTTAAATTGATACTTAAATTTTTATTAACTATATATAAAACACCTGTATCAATTGCGAAATTTGTATGCTTTTTATCCTTGCTGTCTATTATAAATCCAGCATTGCTGCTAGTAAATGAACTTCTTATCACGCCATCATCTACTATTAAATCTCTTTTAATTTTTAAATCTGTATATAGACTAAAATCATTAAATTCTTGTATAGTCTCAAGACCAATTTTAGCTTTTAAATTCTTAGCTGTGTTGCTTTGAACTTTTTGAGTTTCATATGAGTTTTTATCTTTTAATATATAATCTTCGCTTTTAAAATAGAGATAATCCGCACCAATATATGGCTTTATAGATGTTTTTTCATTTAAAGATACTCTATATCCATAACCCAATCCAAAGCTCATATAACCAATATCAAATTTAGAGTTAAAATATCTATCTAGATTTTGCTCTAAATTGCCATAACCACCAGCTAAATTAAAGTCAAATTCATTACTATCCATAAAATATCTAGTATAAAATCCAAGCTCATATATATTACTCTTAAGCTCTACATTGTAACTTTTTGAGTTTGCATATGAAAAGTAAGTGCCTATCAATAAATCATCTACAAATCTATCATAACCAAAAATTCCGCCATAAAGCCTAGGATTTGTCCCATCTTTAAAATCGCCTGCTAGGGTATTAAAATAGAATGAATTTAAAAAATCATCCATCTCATCAGCCATCATAAAAGCAAAAATCTCATTATTTACACTAGCGAATTTCTCCCCTTGGAGAGATTTGATAAAACTAGCTATCTTGCGTGATTATAGCTCGGCTAGATAAGCGTTTATTTATATGTGTTGTGGTAAGAGAGTTAAATGTATTAGCTAAATTTTTAGCCAAACTCGGATATGCTACTACACTATGATTATTCATTGGTTGTGCTATCAAACTTCCCTATTTACGGCAATCTCTTGAGTGTTTGTAGGGATCTCTTGAGTAGTTTTGATGGTTTGCTCAGCAGATTTATCTGAGCCGCCACCACAGCCTAACAGAAAAAATATTGTTATAAAACTAATGCCAATATTTTTTAATACTCTAAATTTTATATCCAGTCCAACTAATAAATTTTCAGATAAAATCTATACCTTTTCTAGATCAAATTCTTGACCAATTGGGATATTTACCACTATTAATTCTGGATGAATATCATTTCGAATTTGCTTTTCAACGCCAAATTTTAGCGTTTGAGAGCTTGCAGCACAGCCGTGGCAATGTCCGGTTAAACGCACATAAACAACTCCGTTTTTAATACCCAAAAGCTCCATACCGCCACCATCTCTTTGGAGCATAGGCAATACAACATTAAGACTTTCTAAAACTGGCTCATAAAGCTCTTCATCGCTAAATGGTATCATAAGCATCCTTTATATTTTTAGCAATTATATACAAATATAAAAAACTTAGATTAAATAATATTTTAGAAATTAGATTATAAAGATTATAAATTAGATAAGCTAAATTTGCTAGGATCTCTCCTAGCAAATATCATTCAGATACTAGTTCTATATAGGCCATCTCAGAAGCATCGCCTTTTCTAACTCGTGTTTTGATGATTCTAGTATAGCCGCCATTTCTATTTACATATTTTGGGGCGATTTGTGTAACTAATTTATTAGTTGCTTCTTTATCTTGTAAATATGCAAATACATATTTATGGGCGTTAAAATCGCCTTTTCTAGCTCTTGTGATTAATTTTTCTATATAGCTTCTTAGCTCTTTTGCTTTTGGTAAAGTAGTTTCTATCTTACCAGCCTTAACGATTGCGATCGTAAGGTTTTTAAGCAAAGCAGCACGATGAGAGCTAGTGCGGCCTAGTTTTCTATATCCGTGATTATGTCTCATTATATTTCCTTCGCTTTTATGATTTTAACTCAGCTATCTTTTTTCTGAGCGATTCTTTGCTATCACCTAGCTTATTTTCACCAAATGGATAGCCTATTTCAGCCATTACAGCCTTAATCTCATCAAGAGATTTTTTACCTAAATTTTTAAGATCTTTTAGCTCACTCTCTTCCATCAAAGCAAGCTCACCAATAAATTTAACATCAGCCTTATCTAAGCAATTAAAGCTTCTAGCTGATAAATTTAAATTCTCAATACTCTCTAAAAGTTTTGAGTGCTCGCTAGAGCCTTTAGATGACGCCATAGCCATATTTACATCTATATTTAGGATATTATTAAATATAGACATCTGCTTATACATAGCTTCAATTGAGTTTTTAAACGCCTCTAAAGGAGAGACCTGACCATCTGTAGTTATCGTTAAAACGATTTTTTCATAGTCTGGATTATCTTCAACCAAAACATTTTCTATCTCATAAACTGCATGTTTAACAGGTGTAAAAAATGCATCAAGTGCGATATATCCACTCTCTACGCTCTCTCTAATCTCTTCGCTAGGCACATAGCCAATACCTTTTTCTATAACCAAAGAGAAAGTTAGCTCGGCATCTTCATTAATAGTAGCTAGATACGCATCAGGATTTACTATCTCGACAATATCATTACATAGATCTGCACCGGTAATCTCTTTTGGACCTTTAAAGCTATACTCAATAACCTCATGCTCTGAATCATTTTTAAGCTTAAAGCGTAAATTTTTGAGATTTATGATAAATAGCGTTACATCCTCTAGCATTCCTCGCATACTATCAAATTCATGAGAGACGCCTTCGATTTTAACAGCAGTTGGAGCAAATCCAACTGTGCTTGTATAAAGTAGTCTGCGAAGCGGATGAGCTAGAGTAACTGCATAGCCGGTTTCAAAAGGATACGCTACTATTTTAGCCACATTTTCACTTATTGGGGTAACCTCTATGTCAGTAGGCATGTAAGCTGATGTTGTTATCTTTCTCATCATAATCTCCTTATTATTTAGAGTAAAGCTCGACTATATATCTTTCCTCAACTGGAATGACAATCTCTTCGCGTTCTGGAATTCTTGTGAAAATTCCATATTTTTTATCTTTTTCTACATCAACCCAAGCTACTATACCTGTTTGATTAGTAAGCTCGATAGCACGAACGATTTGCGGATTCTCTTTACTTTTTTCAACAATCTCTATTTTTTGACCGGCTCTTACTCTATATGATGGGATATCCACTCTTTTACCATTTACTAAGATATGGCCATGAGTTACTAACTGTCTTGCAAATCTTCTAGTCGATGCAAAACCCATTCTATAAACCACATTATCAAGTCTTTGCTCTAATAAAGAGATAAGAAGTGCTCCTGTATTGCCTTCTCTTCTTGCAGCTTCAGCAAATAATCTTCTAAATTGTTTTTCGCTCACGCCATACATAAATTTAGCTTTTTGTTTCTCTCTTAATTGTAAGCCATATTCACTAATTTTTGCTTTTCTTTGTCCGTGTTGGCCTGGAGCGTATGGTCGTTTTTCCAATGCGCTCTTGCCAGCTAGTCTTCTTTCGCCTTTAAGTGCAAGAGATACACCTAGGCGTCTTTCTAATTTTTCAACTGGTCCTCTATATCTTGCCATTATAATTCTCCTAAATTCTATCTACAATTACACGCGGCGGCGTTTTGGTGGTCTGCAGCCATTGTGAGCTAGTGGAGTTATATCTTTTAGATATAGCACCTTAATTCCTTCTACTGCACCGATACTTTTTACTGCTGTTTCTCTACCGCTACCTGGGCCTTGAACTTTGATGCCTACTTCTTTAATGCCATGCTCTTTTGCTTTATTTAATGCATCTTCTACTGCTTGTTGAGCTGCATATGGGGTTGATTTTTTACTACCTTTAAAGCCTAAACCACCAGCACTACTCCACGCTATAGCATTACCCATCTCATCAGTTACTGTAACCATTGTATTATTAAATGTAGCAGAGACATACACGATACCTCTAGCTATATTTTTTTTAACTACTTTTTTCTTAATTACTTTTCTTTTTGCCATATCTTATCCTTATTTAGTAGCAGCGCCAACGGTTTTTCTTCTGCCCTTTCTAGTTCTTGCGTTGGTTTTTGTTTTTTGACCACGCACTGGCAGACCTTTTCTATGTCTTAATCCTCTAAAGCTACCTAAATCCATCAAAGCTTTTATATCCATAGCCACGCTTTTTCTTAAATCACCTTCGACCATGTAATGCTCTTGAATCTCTTTACGGATAGCAGCAGCTTCATCTTCGCTTAACTCATAAACTCTCTTATCATAAGAGATACCTACAGCATCAAGAATTCTTCTTGAAGTATATAGACCTATACCATAGATATATGTAAGGCCATACTCTACTCTTTTTTTCTTTGGTAAATCAACACCTGCAATACGAGCCATACCTTATCCTTGTCTTTGTTTATGTTTTGGGTTTTCGCAAATAACATGAACTATGCCTTTGCGTTTGACAATTTTGCATTTGTCACACATCTTCTTTACAGAAGGACGAACTTTCATCTGAGTCTCCTAAAAATTATTTACCACTTTTACTAGACTGCACTTAGGTCTAAGAACACGCCTAAACCAACTATTTTCAAAACAAGTGGCACACTTTGAAAATACTTCTTTATCCAGTTTGGATGCAAAGCTTGGAATTGTATCTAAAATTGGCTTTAATTTTTATAAATTTAACAGAGCCGTAACTCTGTTAAAAACTTAAGAATTTAAGAATTTTTCTAAATCCGCCTTTGGATCTGAGCTAATTAGCGATAAATTATATTTTTCTACTAAGAAATTTAATATTTCGCTATTTAAAAATTTTGGCAAACTAGGGCCAATATGGATATTTTTTACACCCAAATATAATAGTGCTACTAATATTATTATAGCTTTTTGTTCCATCCACATTAACACTATTGAAAGCGGCAAATCATTGATGGCTATCCCTGTAGCCTCACTTAGAGCCATAGCTATTTTTACTCCACCATTACTATCATTGCACTGACCCAAATCTAAATATCTTGGAATATTTGTCCCTTCTATTAAACCAAAATCTATATCGTTAAATCTAAATTTACCACAACTTGAAGTTAAAATCACGCAATCTTTTGGCACACTAAGGGCTAACTCCCTATAATACTCCCTGCCTTTACCTGGGGCATCACATCCTGCTATAACAAAAAATCTACGAATTTTACCGCTTTTAATCGCATCTAAAATCTCACTAGCCATAGGCAAAATAGCCTTATAATGATGACCCGTGCTGATTACTTCATCGCTATCAAAGCCACTTACATCATCAAGCTCTAAAGCCTTATTGATTAGTGGAGTAAAATCATCGCCATTAATATGAGCTATGCCTTGGGTGCTTGCGATATCATATCCAAACAATCTATCGCTATATCTAGCACTTTTGCGAAGTGGAACGATACAATTTGTAGTCATCAAAATAGCTCCACCAAATTTATTAAAAAGCTCAGTTTGGTCAAACCATGCTTTACCCAAATTTCCTTTTAAATGTGGATACTTTTTAAGCTCTGGATAGCCATGAGCTGGAAGCATCTCAGAGTGGGTGTAGATATTAATCCCTTTATCTTTGGTCTGCTCTAATAGCTCTTTTAGTGCGTGAAGATTATGACCGCTTACTAAAATAGCTTTGCCACTTGCTTTGTTTTGAGTGATTTTTACAGGAGTTGGGATACCAAATTTACTAGTGTGGGCATTGCTTAAAATATCCATAACCTCTACTCCAGCCTTGCCTACTTTTAGCAATTGCTCGATATGCTGATCGAAATTAAAATTCATATTTGTAAGTGTAAAATATAGAGTTTGAGCCATTATATCATCTACATTTTTTGTATTGGCTCCTAGTTCATTTGCATGGTGGCGATATGCGCTTAAACCCTTTAGGGCAAATATCATCATATCTTGCAGCCTTGCTAGTGTAGCATCTTTACCGCAAGTCCCCATACTTTGCCCTTTAGAGCCACACCCATCATTAGCACTCATCTCACATTGATGACAAAACATCTCTAAATCCATAAAAATCCTTTAAAAATAAATTAAATTTGGATTTTATAGAATTTTTATATTTTTGTATGTAATCACTTCACATTTCTAAATAAATTTTACCCCTTGATAAGGTTAAAAGTCCATTTTTTTCTAGTTGTTTAAGATTTTTAGATACACACTCTCTTGTTACTCCTAGATGATTTGCTATTTGCTGATGAGTTATTTTTATGCCATTATTTATAGCATTTTTTCTGATAAATTCAACCAATCTATCACGAAATGGTATGGTTTTACTTTTTGAAGCCACCTCTATGCTCTTAGCAAATTGCTTAGCAAAAATAGTTAAAATATACTCACTAAGCTTAGGATACTTCTGTCTTAAATCTCTAAAAATATTATCTGGAATTATAATGATTTCTAAATCACCAAGCGCTTGGAGATTTAACTCTAGCTCAAGTGATTTTTGAGTACAAATTTGGCATATTACCCACTCATCACCCTTTTCAAGGGTGAGAATTGTCTTTTCTTGAGAGCCAAAAATAGTATAAACTCTAAGAGCCCCAGAGCCAATTATCAAAAGTCCATAATGACTCTTTGTAAGTAGCTTACCATCGCTAAATTTTCTAATTTGTAAAAATTTTTCTATCCTATCTAAATCTTGCGAAGCTACGCCAAATCTTTTGAGCTTATCTTTTAAGGCATCTATCATATATTATTTATAACGATATGTAATCCTACCCTTGTCTAAGCTATATGGAGTTAGCTCGACCTTAACCCTATCGCCTGGCATAATCTTGATGTAGTGCATTCTCATCTTACCAGCAATATGGCATAAAATTACATGCTTATTATCTAATTCTACTTTAAAGGTAGCATTAGGTAGAGCCTCGACCACATTGCCATCAATCTCTATAACATCATCTTTTGCCAAATTTTATCTCCTTAAATAAACTTAAATTTCAATCAACTACACTAAGTATCTCAGCCTTGCCATTAATCACTGCTACGCAATGCTCATAGTGGCTAGTTCTTAAGCCATCTACGCTAGTAACGGTCCATTTATCAGCAGCAATCTTTGGTGTGCCATCTTTTTGACAAATCATTGGCTCAATGCAAAAAACCATACCATTTCTAATTTTTGGTCCAGCTTTTGGCATTGTCCCTTCTAAGTAGTTTGGAATTTCAGGCTCTTCGTGCGGCTTGCGACCTATTCCATGACCGCAAAATCCCTTTAATGGCACATATCCACGCCCTAAGATAAACTGCTCAAGCTTATAACAAAGCTCTTTAAAATGCATACCAGCCCTAATCTCATCAATGGCATAATACAAAGCATCTTTGCTGCACGCAATCAAAGATTCATCGCTTTTTGAGATATTGCCTACTGGGTAAGTTCTAGCACTATCGCCAAAAAAGCCATTTAAATTTGATCCAATATCAACTGATACTATATCGCCATCTTGTAAGATATAGCCATTTGGAATTCCGTGGATTACAACCTCATTTACACTGATACAAGCAGTATTTGGAAAGCCATAAAGCCCTTTAAAAGCTGGTTTAGCTCCAGCAGAAACTATCATATCTTCGCAAATTTTATCAATTTCAAGAAGTGAAATTCCAGGCTTAATAATCGTATGAAGATGATCTAGAGTAGCTGCGACTATTCTATTAGCCGCACGCATACTCTCTATCTCTTTTGGGGTTTTAATTCCTATAGCCATCTTATAGTCCAACTGCACTTAGAGTTTGATATTTACTCATATAGACTTGAGCTTCTATCTTTCTCATCGTATCAAGTGCTACTTGCACCACAATCAATACAGATGTACCACCAAAGTAGAATGGCACTCCCATAAATTTAACTAAAACCCAAGGCAAAGTAGATATAAGACCAAGGTATATAGAACCAGTCAAGGTAAGCCTACTAGCTACTTCGTTTAAGAAATTAGCCGTGCTCTCACCAGGTCTGACACCAGGGATAAATCCGCCTTGTCTTTTTAAATTTTCGCTTATATCTTTTGCATTAAATGTAATGGAGGCATAAAAATATGCAAAAAATAGAATAAACAAAAATGTTAAGATGTTAAAAAAGTAGCTATTTGGATTTAAAAAATCATTTATCGCTACTATAAACTCATTTGTGCTTGCTTGTAAAATTGTCCCAGGAAACATCAAAATAGCACTAGCAAAAATCGGCGGAATAACACCGCTTAAATTTACTTTTATAGGGATGTAATTCATTATTCTCTTATTTTGATTTTGCATAACTGTTTTGCGAGAATATGAGATTGGCACCCTTCTTTCGCCCATTTCTACATATATTACCACGCCTACAGTGATTAGAATAACCAAAGCAATTGCGATAACTACTAAGAAATTTAACTCTCCAGTATTTACCAAATCAATTGTACCGCCAATAGCGCTTGGTATACCACTTACGATACCAGCAAAGATTATAAGGCTAATACCATTTCCAATACCTCTTTGAGTGATTTGCTCACCTATCCACATAAGTAGCATTGTCCCAGTTAGCATAGATACGCAGCTAATAGCGATAAATAAATTCATATCTATCATTATTGCACTTGTGCCATCTTTGCCAGTTAAGCTTTGTAAGCCAATACTTACCCCAATTGCTTGTATAATGGTAATAACGATAGTCACATAGCGGATAATTTGCATATATTTTTGCATACCATCACGCTCTTTTTTCATCTTGCCTAAATTTGGAAATGTAGCTGCTAAAAGCTCCATAATAATCGAAGCTGTGATATATGGCATAATACCTAATGAGATAATGCTTAAACGCTCAGCAGCGCCACCACTAAACATATTAAACATACCAAGTGCATTTGAACTATTTGAAGTAAAGAATTCCCTAATAACATCAATATTTACACCAGGGACTGGCACATAAGCCAGCACCCTATAAGCAAACAAAAATCCAAGCGTAATTAATATCTTGTTGATTAATGCTCTATTCATTAGTTATTTCCAGTTACCTTTATATTCTCATCTTTTATCTTGCTAAGTAGATCTTTAGCCCCAGCACCTATAAGTTTAACTTTTTTGATGCTATTTGAGAATTTATGTACTGTTTTAAGAGTATCTAGCGTAATCTCGCTTAACTCTTTAATAGCAGGATTTTTATCAACGCTAATTGCGTATGGTTTTTCAAATTTAGAAGTAAAGCCTACTTTTGGTAGTCTTCTTTGAAGTGGTTGCTGACCACCTTCAAACCCTCTTTTTTCATTATAGCCTTTTCTAGCTGTTTGACCTTTACCACCTTTTGTAGCGGTTTTGCCCCAGCCACTACCTTGACCACGACCAATTCTTTTAGTATTGCGAGTTGAGCCTGCAGCTTTTTGTAAATTTTCTAGTCCCATACTCTCTCCTTAACCTTTTAGCATGCTTAATGCTTTAATTGTAGCACGAACGACATTTGCAGAGTTATTTGAGCCAAGAGACTTAGTAAGTATATTTTTAATACCTGCTAACTCTACAACCGGACGAGCACCACCGCCAGCGATAACTCCAGTACCTTCGCTAGCTGGTTTTAATAAAATTCTACTTGCGTTATATTTAACTTCAATATCATGTGGGATAGTGCTACCTTTTAACTTAACTTCTACAATGTTTTTAAAAGCATCATCAGTTGCTTTTCTCATCGCATCTGGAACCTCTTTGGCTTTACCAAAACCAAAACCAACATGACCCTTTTTATCCCCTACAACAACAAGAGCTGTAAATCTAAATCTTCTACCGCCTTTGACAACCTTAGTAACACGACCAATATCAACGATTACTTCTTCAAATTCTTCTCTATTATACTTTTCCATCAATAATCCTTGCGTTATAGCTTAATGCCATTTTCTCTTAGAGCTTCAGCAAATGCTGCAACTACACCATGGTATAGATAGCCATTTCTATCAAATACCGCTTCTTTGATTCCAGCTTTTTCTAATTTGCTAGCAATATCTTTGGCAAGAATCACCGCACCAGCTTTATTTGCTTTGATGCCTAGCTTTCTACCATCGCTAGCACAAAGAGTAGTAGCGTTAATATCTTCTATCGCTTGGACATATAAAGTTCTATTGGATTTAAATATAGAAATTCTAGGGCAAGACACGGTACCGCTGATTTTAGCTCTAATTCTTCTTTTTCTCTTAATTCTTAGAGATAATTTTCTTTTTAATACATTTGCTACCATTGCTTACCCTTATTTCTTAGATGTTTTACCGGCTTTGCGGATTATGCGTTCTTCGACATATTTGACACCTTTGCCTTTATATGGCTCTGGCGGTCTAAAGCCTCTTACTTCAGCTGCTACTTGACCTACTAATTGTTTATCGCTACCTTTGATAGTGATAATGTTTTTTTCAACGCTTACTTCTACGCCTTCAGGAAGTTCATAGTTAATAGGATGTGAAAAGCCTAAAGCTAACTCTAATACCTTACCTTTTGCTGCAGCTTTATAACCAACACCATTAATCTCTAGTTGTCTAGTAAATCCAGCTGTTAAGCCAATTACTATATTATTTGCTAAAGCACGATATGTGCCCCAGTAGGCTCTGCTTTGTCTATCATCACCCTTACTAGTAAATGTGATGATGCCATCTTTAACTTCTACATTAACATTGCCTTTAGTGTCTAACTCTTTAGTAGCGTTACCTTTTTTAAACACTAAAACCGAACCATTTAAACTAACATCTAAACCACTTGGAATAGATATTGGCTGTTTTCCAATTCTTGACATATCTTTCCTTTTTACTTGTCTAGGGTATTTCTACGCCGTGCGAATGGATACCCAATACCATAAAAAGATTAGCCTTGAGCAATGCACTCAATAGCTAATTCAACTACTACCAAACTGTACAAAGCACTTCGCCACCAACACCAGCTTTATGTGCTTCGTCATTGCTTAAAACGCCTTTGCTAGTGCTAACTATAATCGTTCCATAGCCATTTTTAAATCTTTTGATCTCATCTTTACCTTGATAAACTCTACGACCTGGCTTTGAAACTCTTTTTAATTCATTTATTACACTTGCACCGCGTTCATCATATTTTAGAACTACATTAATGAATTTTTTATTATTCTCTTCAATTACATTATAGCTCTCAATATAGCCTTTTTGTGCTAGAATTTTTAAAGTCGCCTCAACAACATTTGAGTGTAGAAGTTGAGTAGTCTCTAGTCTTCTCATAGCCGCATTTCTAATGCGTGTTAGTCCATCTGAAATTAAATCATTTATCATATTATTTCCCTTACCAACTTGCTTTTTTAAGACCTGGTATTAGTCCTTCGTTAGCCATTTTTCTTAGGCACACACGGCAAATTCCAAAATCTTTATAAACAGAGTGTGGGCGACCACAAATTTGACATCTAGTGTATCCACGCACGCTAAATTTAGGTTTGCGCGCTGCTTTTGCTATCATTGATTTTTTTGCCATATTACTTTCCTTTTGCAAATGGAATACCAAAGAGTTCAAGTAGCTTGAACGCTTGTTTGTCATCGTTAGCTGTTGTAACTATAGTTATATTCATACCATGTGTTCTTAGAATTTGATCATATACAACTTCTGGAAACATTAGTTGCTCATTTAAACCAAAGTTATAATTACCACGACCATCAAATCCATCTCTAGGCAAACCACGGAAGTCTTTTACCCTAGGAAGCGCAATGCTAATTAACTTATCTAAGAAAGCATACATTTGCTCTTTTCTTAATGTTACTTTTATACCTACTGGGAAGCCTTCACGAACTTTAAAGCCAGCAACTGACTTTTTAGCATTTGTAACAACTGCTTTTTGTCCTGCTATCAAAGATATTGTATCAGCCATATTTTGAAGCAATTTTTGATCTTTAGCACCCTCTCCAGCTCCAACGCTAATTACGATCTTTTCAATTGCTGGAATAAGCATAGGGTTTTTAATATCAAATTCTTTTACTAGAGCTGGTTTAATACTCTCATTATATTTTGCTTTTAATCTCATATTTAACCCTCAACTTTTGCAACATTTGAAATGTCAATAGGCATCTCTTTGCTTATAAAGCCACCATTTGGATTTTTCTCACTTGGTTTTACCGCTTTTTTAGCAACTTTTACACCTTCTACTATTACTTGAGCTTTTTTAGGAAGCACCGCTAAAACCTTAGCAACTTTGCCTTTATCATCACCTGCGATTACTTTTACCTCATCGCCTTTTTTGATTTTATATTTTACTGCCATTATAGAACCTCCGGTGCAAGAGATACGATTTTCATAAAATTCGCATATCTTACTTCTCTACCCACTGGGCCAAATATACGAGTACCTACTGGCTCTCTTTTATTATCAAGGATAACAGCAGCATTCTCATCAAAGCGGATTAGAGAGCCATTGCCTCTTTGAACCTCTTTTTTAGTCCTTACTACTACTGCTTTTACAACTTGACCTTTTTTAATTTTGCCATTTGGTAGAGCTTTCTTAACTGAGCAAACGATAACATCGCCAAGGCTTGCATATCGTCTTTTACTACCACCTAAAACTTTTATACACATAAGCTCTTTTGCGCCACTATTATCTGCTACTGCTAGTCTTGTAAAACTTTGTATCATTATTCAACTCCTGTTTTCAAAACTGATTGTAAGCGGAATTTCTTTCTAGCACTTAGCGGTCTGCACTCAACAGCTGATATAGTATCTCCCACTTTTAGCTCATTTTTCTCATCATGAACTAGATACTTTTTAAAGCGTTTTACAAATTTATGGTATCTTGGGTGCATAACTCTTCTTTCAACCAATACAGTTGCAGTTTTATTCCCAGCTATGGCTACTACGACACCTTGAATTTCTCTTTTCATTTCTACTGCCATCATTCACCCCTTACTTCGCAGCACTAATTGCAGTATTGATCCTAGCTATATCTTTTTTAGCTTCACGGATCTCATTAGGGTTAGTTAGCTGCATAGTTTTTAGCTTTTGTCTAAGTGTAAATAAAAGCACCTTTTTCTCTTTTAATAAAGCGTTAAGTTCGCTTAAATTTTTCCCACTTATATCAGTATATTTCATTTTCGCTCTCTCTTGTTACAAACTTAGTTTTAAATGGTAGTTTGTGCATAGCTAATGTCAGAGCCTCTCTAGCAAGCTCTTCAGATACTCCAGCCATCTCAAATATTATTCTACCTGGTTTGATATTCATAACCCACTCTTCAACTCCACCTTTACCTTTACCCATACGAGTTTCTAAAGGTTTTTTAGTAATAGGTTTATCTGGGAATACTCTAATCCAAGTTTTAGCTTGTCTTTTTACATGACGAGTATATGCTTGACGAGCTGACTCTATTTGGCGAGAGTTGATTCTACCAGCTTCTACAGCTTTTAATCCAAATTCGCCAAGCGCTAAAGCTGTACCGCGAGTTGCATAGCCACGATTGCGGCCTTTCATCATTTTACGATATTTCGTTCTTTTTGGTAATAACATTATTTACCCCTTCTAGCGCGTTTTGCTTTTTTAGGAGCTGTCTCTTCGCTCTTTTCAGCTTGGATACCTTTTTGTAACACTTCGCCTTTAAATATCCATACTTTTACACCTATATTACCATAAGTTGTATGAGCTTCAGCAAAGCCATAGTCTATTCTAGCCCTTAAAGTATGTAAAGGCACACGACCCTCAAGATACCACTCAGTTCTAGCCATTTCAGCACCACCTAAGCGACCTGATACGCTTACTTTAATACCTTTGCCACCAGCTTTTTGAGCACCTTGAATGACTTTTTTCATAGCACGGCGGAATGCCACACGACGCTCAAGTTGCATAGCTACATTTTCTGCTGCTAATTGAGCTGAGCTACCAGCTTTACGCTCTTCTTTGATATTGATAGCTACATCTTTATTGACTAATTTAGCAACTTCTAATCTTAAATTTTCTACTTCGCCACCTTTTTTGCCGATGATGATACCAGGGCGAGCAGCAACTACTGTTACTCTTAGTTTTTTAGCTGTTCTTTCAACTAAAATTTGGCTAACACCAGCATAATATAGCTTAGCTTTTAGGAATTTTCTTATTTTATAGTCTTCGCCTATGTTTTCTGGAAGTGTTGCTTTTGATGGAAACCATCTAGACTCCCAGTTTCTATTTATACCTAGTCTAAGACCTATTGGATTAACTTTTTGTCCCATTTTATGCTTCCTTCTCTGTTTTTGCTGCTTTAGCTACTTCTACTAAGATATGGCTAGTAGGTTTGCGAATTCTACTTGCACTTCCTCTTGCTCTTGGGCGGAATCTTTTTAATACAGGACCTGCATCTACTCTACAACTTTTCACAACTACCTCTTCAGGCTCAAATCCGCCATTAGCTACAGCTGAACTTATAGCATTTGCGATATACTTTGCTCCACGATTTGGCATAAAGCTAAGGCTTGCTAATGCTAATTCGGCATTCATTCCTTGAACTTCATTAGCTATTAATCTAGCTTTTGTTGGAGATAGTCTTATGAATTTAATAATAGCTTTACTCATAACTTCCCCTTATTTACCTATTTTTTTCTGAACAGAGCCTTTATGACCCTTAAATGTTCTTGTTGGTGCAAATTCGCCTAGTTTATAACCTATATGATTTTCTGTTACATATACAGGAATAAAGCTTTTGCCATTATGCACATTAAATGTCAAACCTATCATTTCAGGTGTGATTGTGCTTCTTCTTGACCAAGTTTTAATTGGTTTGTTATCATTAGCGGCTTTTGCAGCGATGACTTTTTTCATTACATGGTCATCTACAAAAGGACCTTTTTTTAGCGATCTAGCCATCGTTATTTACCCTTTCTTCTAGAAATTATAAGTCTATCACTAGCTTTTTTACGGCGAGTTTTAGCACCTTTAGTTGGTTTGCCCCATGGAGTAACTGGGTGGCGACCTGAATTTTTCTTACCTTCACCACCGCCGTGCGGGTGATCTACTGGGTTCATCGCACTACCTCTAGTTTGTGGGCGGATACCTCTATGGCGATTGCGACCTGCTTTACCGATAGTTACATTTGCCCAATCTTCATTACCAACTACGCCAACTGTAGCCATACATTCAGCTAATACTTGTCTCATCTCACCGCTTGGAAGTCTTAGGATTACATATTTTTCTTCTTTACCCATAAGTTGAGCATACCCACCCGCACTTCTTGCCATTTGGGCACCTTTGCCTGGTTTTAGCTCGATATTATGGACGATTGTACCAACTGGAATGCTTTTTAACTTCATAGCGTTGCCTGGTTTTATATCAAGACCGGCTTCGGCTGCACTGATAACATCGCCTACATTTAAGCCACTAGGGCGGATAATATATCTTTTTTCTCCATCAAGATAAGATATAAGAGCGATACGGCAATTTCTATTTGGATCATACTCTATAGCTTCAACTTTGCCTGGAATTCCAAATTTACGACGCTTAAAATCAATAATACGATATAGTTTTTTCGCACCAGCCTCTTTATGGCGGCTTGTAATTCTACCATTATTATTTCTACCAGCTGCGGCAGGAATTTTCACAAGTAGGCTTCTTACGCTAGCTTTAGCTGTGATATCTTCACTGCTAAGACTAGTCATAAATCTTCTACTTGGAGTATAAGGTTTAAAACTTTTTATTGCCATCTTATGCCTCCTGACTTGCTAGGCTTACGCCATCTGGTAGTTTGACATAGAATTTTTTGTAATCATTTCTTACGCCAACTCTACCTCTAAAACGCTTAACTTTGCCATCTATTCTAAGTGAATTTACTCTAAGTGGTGTTACACCAAAATACTCTTTTAATACCTCTTTTAGACCATTTTTAGTCATTTTTGGTGAAGTTTGGATTACTACTACACCTTGTTCTTGAAGGCCAAGAGTTTTTTCTGTATATACTATAGTTTTAATATCTGTTATATCTGCCATTTTTAGCCCTCTTTTACTATTGATTGTAGTGCTGATTTTTCAGCTATAACTGCACTATAGACTGATACTAAATAAGCATTTACTTCGCTAGCATCTACCACATAGCAATTTGCTAGATTTCTAAATGCTAAAAGTGTCTTAGCATCAAGCTCATTTTTAATGATTAACGCATCTCTAATACCAAGTTTTTTGATAATAGCTGCCGCATCTTTTGTCTTACCACTCTCAATAGCGATACTATCTACTGCATAGAATTTGCCATTTGAAACTTTCTCATTTAGAGCAAATTCAAGCGCTAATCTTTTTTGTTTTTTATTAACTTTTTGATTATAATTTCTATTATTTTTAGGACCAAATGCCACAGCACCGCCAACCCAAACATTCGTTCTTGTTGAACCAGCCCTTGCACCACCACGGCCTTTTTGACGCCAAGGTTTTTTACCACCACCGCTTACATCTGAGCGACCTTTTGTGTGGGCGGAGTTTGCTCTCATACTAGCAAGGTAGCTTTTAACATATAGATATAAATTGTGTGAATTTACCTCAGCATAGCTTGCTGGAAGCTCTAATTCACTTGTTTTTTCAAATTTATCGTTTAAAACTGCTATTTTACTCATTTAACTATCCTTACTCTGCCCATAGCACCATTAAATCCTGGAACTGAGCCTTTTAATACTAAAATTCCATTAGCACTATCAAAGCTTACAACTTCGTTTTTAACGGTAGTTTTTTCATTACCATAGTGTCCTGCCATCTTTCTACCTGGTTGGACACGACCTGGCCATTCGCAGTTACCTATAGAGCCTGGTCTGCGGTGAAATCTTGAACCATGACTTGCTGGACCACCTGAGAAACCATGTCTTTTAATAACACCTTGAAAGCCTCTACCTTTTGTATTAAAGCTAACTTTTAAAACTTTAGCCTCATTTAGTGGAGTTGTATCTAAATCACCAGCTTCGCTATTTGCCACGCTTAAAGTTGCAAATTGGTTAAATTCGCTACTTAAACCATATTTTTTTTGCTGACCTTTTATAGCTTTGTTGTTTGCTTTTGTATAAGCATAAGCTACGATAGCTCTGCTATTTTCACCTACTTCGCACACTTTAGCTGGTAAAAGTCTAAGCAATGTAACAGGAGTACTTGGGTTTGAGATAGTTCTGCTCATACCTATTTTTTCTACGATATATTCCATCATCTCTTCCTTTTATACTTACTTGCCCATAGCACGAACTTCGACATTTACCTCAGGGGCAAGGTCAAGCTTTGTTAGACTATCAACTGTATCAGGTGTAGCTGCTACAATATCTAGCATACGAGCGTGAATTCTCATCTCAAATTGCTCACGAGAATCTTTATTTACATGTGGAGATTTTAACACTGTATAGCGTTTAATCTTTGTAGGCATTGGTACTGGCCCACGAACATCGGCACCAGTGCGTTTGACAGCTTCTACTATGGCTGCAACTGTGCGGTCTAGAACTCTGTGGTCATAAGCTTTTAGCTTAAGCCTAATTCTTTCCATATTTTTTCCTTTAAAATAACTTGTCGCCAACTTGCGACCTTTTGATATAGTGCTCTTGCAGAGGCTTATAACCAAACTTCAAGCATACAAGCAAAGCTTACGCTTCTCATCAAAAGACGCGAATTATATCCAAAATAAGTTTTAAAATCAAATTTTACCGATATTTTTCTAAATTTTATAATATTTTTTTCCTTTTTATTAGGAATAAAATAATAGTGTTAATAATTTTAATATCAAGCAATTAACTATTTTTTGATACAATACTTCTTGTAGGCTTAGCCTAAATTTAATATAAAGGATTTTTATGGATAACTCTTTAGAGGCATACACTCAAAAGTATGATAAGGAAGGCTACGGACTTCAATATCCAGATGGTCATGTGATTAGATTTTATGAGAGAATTCTTAAATTTGAACTCCATAAAACTAGCGGGAATTTACTAGATTTTGGCTGTGGAAATGGCATTCACTCACAATATTTCAAGGATATTACTGGGGGGGGGTATAGAGCCTTATGGCGTTGATATTGTGCCTAGTTTAAGAAAAATTTGGGACAATGATAAAACACTAAATCCGCAAAACTTCCATATAATAGAGCCAAATTCAAGTATAAAAGATATATTTAATGTCAAAATGGATTTTATATTTGCTAATCAAAGCTTATATTATCTTACGAATTCTAGCTTCAAAAATACAATTAATGAATTTTATGATATGTGTAATGATGGTGCGATAATCTTTGCTACGATGATGAGCGATAAGGGGTACAGTCAGTATAAACGGGGTGAAGTGATGCCAAATGGGCTTTGTGAAGTCAAAGATTGCCCAACAGGCAGGATCAAAGGCTCTTCATACATTAGATACACTCATAGCATTGAGGAGTTAAAAGAGGATTTCAAACCATTTAAGCCGCTGTTTTGGGGTGATTATGAGTTGATGAATTTATATAATTACGAAGGTAGCGTAGAGCACTATATCTACATAGGTCAAAAGTAATTACATCTAAAATTAGCTTATTATATAGCTACTCTTGCCATATTTTATGAGTTTGCCACTTTTAATAAGCTTGTTAAATATGGTTGAGACGCTTTGGCGTTGGGCGCCTAGAAGATTTGATAAGGTAGCAATAGAAAATGGAATTTGAACTACCTTTTTATCCCGCACCATCATATGCTGCTCATCAGCTAAGCTGTGTAAAAAACTTACAATTCTGCTTTCTAAGCTTCCAAATACTATATCAGCGACAATCTGGCGTGTCATTATCGTGGTGCGAATGAGTGAATTTACCATCGCCATACTAAATTTCTCATTCTCAAAAAGCTCTTTTATATCACAAAGATTTAACTCCATTGTTAAAGAGTCGCTCATAAACTCTAAAACACTATCTTTATCAACTAATACAATTGAGCCTTTATTTATAAAATTTATGATAAATTCATTTGTTCCACTGATATAGCTAAGCTTTGCTTGACCGCTTTTTAGGATTATAAATTTGATATTTTGTGCGTAAATTAGCTCAGATTTGCTATATTTTTCTTGACGAAATAGCGACAAATCCTCATTGCTTAATAGCTCAAAATCATTATAACTATCTTGATTAAATCTACTAATATTCATCGCACGCCACCATAAATTTTTTAAATTTAACATAAATTTGATTAATTTTAAATTTAACCCCTTCGCCAACGAAGGGATTAGAATATTAGATATTTTTTACACCTTTTGGAGCGTTAAATGCTTCAAGTTTAGGAGCATTGCCTTGATATTTTTCTATATTGACAAGTCCTGTGTGAGAGATATTGCCATTTGATAATTTGCTTGTTGGAATATCTAGAGTTAGGACATTAGCACAACCATTTTTACATAGTCCATCGCCAAATCCATCATACCACGCACCCTCTCTAAGCCTTACAACGCCTGGGATAATATCATTGCTAACTTCTGCACCAGCTAGCACTTCGCCACGCCTATTAAACACTCTTACCAAATCGCCTTGTTTGATACCCAATTTGGCTGCATCTTTAGCGTTAATCAGCACTGGCTCACGACCTGCTATAGCATAATTATCTCTTAAAGATGTATTATTTTGCTGTGAGTGAAGTCTATCTGTAGGATGAGCTGTGATGAGATGGAATTTAGCTGGTTTATTCTTCATACCTAGCCATTCAGCTGGTTCAAACCACTTTGGATGAGCTGCACAATCATCATAATTCATATTCTCAATTGCTTGGCTATAAATTTCGATTAATCCAGATGGCGTCCCAAGCGCGTTTAAGATCGGATCTTCTCTAAAGTCAGCCATTCTTACCCAACTCTCGCTCTCTAGAGTTGGCACAAATGTAGTTGGCTCATTCTTGTTCCACCACTCATTAAATTTAGGCATAGTGATACCAAGAGCTGTGTTAGCATTTACCGCATTTGCTACTACATTATAAAACTCCTCTAGCCAATCCATCTCCGTTTTGCCACCTTCAGTAAATGCCTCCACTAAGCCATCAGCATAAGCCTTACATAGATCGCTAAATATCTCATAATCATTCTTAGCAAAGTGCTGTCTTTCTACTACTTGCTTCATCGAACAGATATTTTGGTTTGAGTAGTCTCCTGTCATTGTAAGGTCATTTCTCTCATACTGCGTAGTTACTGGAAATACTATATCAGCCATCTTAGCTGTAGGAGTCCAGTAAATTTCATTTACGACTATTGTTCTTGGGCGTCTCCAAGCCTTTAAATTTGTATTTGTATCTTGATGTTGGGTTATAGGATTACCACCAGCCCAGTAGATAAAGTCTATATCAGGATATGTGATTTTAGTCCCATTATGCTCTAAAATTTTGCCAGGATTTAGCAAGGCATCGGCTATTCTAGCTACAGGGAAGGCATAATCAGTCCCAGCATTTAACCAGCTTTGAGCTGCTTCATCGCCACTTGCTTGACTAGCCAAGCCTTGATATTTCCCATCTTTGATAACTCCTACGCTAGCGGCATTTATACCGCCTAAAACTCCACCTACGCAAGTAGGAGCCCCGCCATTACTATAGTGATAGCTAAGACCAAATCCCCCACCAGGCAAGCCAATTTGTCCTAGCATAGAAGCTAGAGTAACTAGCATCCAGTGTGGCTGCTCTCCGTGGTGCGCTCTTTGCATTCCCCAGCCACTCATTAGCATTGTTCTATTAGCATAAATGGTATCAGCTAAATTTTTAATCACACTCTCTTTTACACCACAAATTTTAGATGCCCATTTGATTGTTTTTGGGATTTTATCGCTTTTTCCTAGTAAATATGGCAAGAATTTATCAAATCCAGTAGTATAATTAGCTATAAAATCTTTATCATATTTACCGCTTGTATATAGATAGTAAGCCATACCAAGCATCATAGCAACATCTGTATTTGGTCTAGGTGCTATCCATCTAGCTTTATCGCCAAAGAATTTGCCAGTTTCGCTCCACAATGGATCAATTATGATAATCTCTTTGCTGCTATCTTTTAATTGCTCGAAATATTTTAGCCCTTGGTCATCTGTAGCACTCCAAGCAATTCTTAGAGTAGATATAGGATTCATACCCCATAAAACTACTACTTTTGAATGCTCTAAGACTACAGGCCAACTGGTTTGTTGCTCATAAACTTCTATACTACCAACCACATAAGGCATAATAACCTGACTAGCACCAGTAGAGTAATCCCCTAAACTACCAGTAAATCCGCCACTTAAATTCATAAATCTATGTAATAAAATTCTAGGATTGTGAAGTTTGCCACTACTATACCATCCATAACTTCCAGCAAATACGCTTTGCATACCCTTTTGCTCTCTAGTCTTTTTAAGCTCTCTTGCGACTAATTTAATGGCATCTTCATATTTTACTTCTACCCACTCATCAACCCCTCTTAATTCAGGTTTTGGGCTATCTGGATTTTCTAAATAGCTCTTTCTTACCATTGGGGCGGTAATTCTAGTTTTATAGACTAAATCTGCCATTGTATTTTGAAGTGGATTTGAAATTTTAGATAACTCTTGATATGGCTTTGAGCTTATGATCTTACCATCTTTTATAGTTGCTTTTAGCATACCCCAGTGAGCCGCTGTAAATACCTCTCCATCTTTGATAAGCTTAGTATCAATATTATTAGCAAATATATTACTTGGTAGCATTGGAGCAAGGCTTAATGCCGCACCTAATTTTAAAAATTCTCTTCTATTTGTTTTCATTTTATATCTCCTTTTGAAGCTTTTTGTAGATACTGTATTATTAGCCACTCATCTTTTTTATCAATTGGCGTTCTAGATAGCATTGACCTAAATAGAGAAGGCCATTGATTTGGATTGTATTGGCTCTCTTTATGGAGCTGATGACAAATCGAGCAACTCTCTTGATATGTCTGTTTAGCCCTATCTATCATAGGTTTTAACTCATTTTCTAGTTCATCATCTGTAGTGTAAGCAACCACCCTTACTTCATCGAATTTGCCATCTTTTGCTTTTTGGATTATCTCATATTTAGGAGTTTTAGTCTTAGCAAATGATAAGGCTATAATGCGATCCCCATTGCTGTAATATATAACATTTGGTGAAGATGGATTTACATAGCCTTTTAGGGCAAATTTAACTCTATCGCCAGATTTTTGTAGAATCTCTATAGCATTTGTAGGCAAGAGCTTACCAGCTACATCTTTGGAATTATCATCTAAATAGACTGATTTTACCGTAGTTGAATATAAGATTTTAGCATTTAAACATCCAGCTAAAATCAGACTAACCAATATGATTTTACTCATTCTCATCCTTTCATAAAAATAAATTTATTTGGATTATATAATAAATGTAAATTCTGATTTGTCACAAATATGACATATCTGCTATATTTGATAAAGATTATAAATTTCACAACTACTTAACAAATCGATATTAGAATTAAAGATTACAATTAAATTTAAGGAACAAATATGCTATTAAAAAAGAAAAAGTGGATATTTAATATTCACTTAATAGTCGCTATGATAGTGATAATTCCGCTATTTATAATATGTATTAGCGGAGCTATGCTTTCATATGATAAGCCAATAGCAAATGCCATAAATGCCATCATCACGCCAAATTCTAATAAGATTTTAAATCCAGATTTTGCTGATTTAATAAGCAAATTTAAAGCCCAAAATCCATCGCTTGATATATCAAGCATCTCCTATGAAACTAATAGTCGCTACTATACAATATCCACTAATCAAAATGGCAAAAATATTAGCTATTTAGTTAATGACGATGGCGTAATTTTAAGTAGCGATAATGGAGCTCAATTTATGCGAACAATCCGCTCGTTACATAGATGGCTACTCTTTAGCGAATTTGATAGCACCACTATTGGTAGGCAAATTGTCGCAATATCGGCTATTGGGTTTATAATTCTTACTTTAAGCGGAATATATCTCTATTTACCAGCGTTAAAAAATAATTTCATTAAAGCACTTACTATTAGCTTTAAATCTAAAAAGCTAATGTTAGCCTATAAGTCTCATACCGCACTTGGAGTGATATTTGGCATTATATTTCTAACAATGAGTTTTACAGGGCTATTTTGGCCATATGATAGCGTCAAAAAGGCATTTGCGTGGGCTTATGGCGTAGAAATCCAGCAAAGACCAAAAGGTGGCAATAAAACTTGCCATAATAGAAAATAGATTTAATAGTGATGAGCTTAAAACCGCATTAATAGCCATAATGCCAAATTTCACCAACTTTGATAGCATATCCATTTCGCAAAGCAAACCTAAACACTATACATTTAACATTAAAAAAGCAAATGAGCAAAGGGTAGTAACAATTGACATAGATAATCCAAATTTACTAACACAAACAGACGCATCGCAAAATAAAAATCTAGCTAGAAAAGTTTTAGATTTACACTCTGGTAGAGCTTTTGGCTATTTGGGTGAGTTTGTATTTTGCGTAGCTTCTTTTATAGGAGGAGTGATAGCAATCCTTGGCTTCATCATAACATACGCTAGAATAAAGCCAAAAAGTGCTAAAAATAAAATCTAAGTATAATCAAACTCTAAATTTCTTAGAGTTTGAGCTGGGAATTTAATGGCTGCAGCCACATCCAGCGCCACAGCAACCAGCCACTGGGTGAAGTTCATCAATGTAGAATTTAACAGATTTTAGCCCCTCTTTTTTCGCCCATTCATAAGCTGTGCTTACAAAATCCCAGTTGATATTTTCATAGAATTTTTCTAAATACGCCGGACGAGCATTACGACTATCTATATAGTAAGCGTGCTCCCACACATCAACTACTAAAAGTGGCACTAAGCCATCAGTTACTGGAGTAGCTGCGTTTGAAGTGTTTTTGATCTCTAGTTTATTTGTATTTGGGTTATAAACAAGCCAAGTCCAACCAGCGCCAAAAAGAGTTGTAGCTGAGTTTATAAATTCAGCTTTAAAATCTTTAAAATCGCTTTTTAATGCTGCTTCAAGCTCGCTGCTTTTATCACTTTTTTTAGCTATACAATCCCAGTAAAAATCGTGATTATATACTTGAGCGGCGTTATTAAATAATCCGCCTTGAGAGCTTACAAGCACATCATACAAACTAGCATTAGCTAGTTCGCTATCTTTTGTTAGGTTGTTGTAGTTATTTACATATGTTTGGTGGTGTTTGCCGTGGTGATAATCACAGGCTTCTTTACTCACTACTGCGTTGGAATTTGGGTCAAATGGTAGATTTCTTAACTCTAACATATCATATCCTTTAATGAAATTTATAGATGCCAATTATAGCCTAAAATATTAAATAAGAGTATAAAACTCTTAAACAAATTTACAAATATTGTTAAATTTAATATTTTCAGCATTAAATGTATATTTTTTCTCTAGCGTGTGATAAGGCGGATTGTAGTTTATCACCTTATCCTTTCCTATCCAAATTTAAAGATGGCATACTGCTCCTTTGGCTATCTTTGCTCTGTCCCATCAAGTAGCGGGACAAATACGCATTCATCTATGATTTTACTGCTAATTTGATTATTTGATTTTTTATATTGAGTTATGTATTGCTTGCCATCTTTCTCAACTGGAGCTACTAAAATTCCATCATCTTTAAGCTGAGAAAATAGCCTATCTGGCACACTTTTACAAAAGCAACTAAGGATAATCCTATCATATGGGGCGTAGCTTCTCCAGCCTAGATTGCCATCATCAAATCGTATAAATACATTATTTATCCCTAAATTTTTCATTAGAGATTTTGCTGAATTGGCTAACGCTTCGATTCTTTCCACGCTAAAAACTCGCCTTGCGACCTTAGCCAAAATCGCCGCTTGATACCCACTGCCACAGCCAACTTCAAGTATATTATCGCAATTTTCAGCCTCTAACGCCATTGTCATCTTAGCCACAGTTAGCGGAGAGCTTATCCATTGATTAGATCCTATCGGATGCGCATCAAGCTTAAAAGCATTTATAGATACTGGCACAAATGGTGTCCTTGGCGTATTAATAAACGCTTTATAGACCATAGGACTAAGCTGAACTAAACTAGCTATCTCATCGCTCATTGTTTGACATTTTGTACTTTCTAAATTATCCATCATCTATCCCAAGTGATTTTTTAAATTTATCTATTAAATTTATATCAAATTTCATATTTTCGCTCCTTTTGCCATCTGGAGCAAATATGGATTTAAATCTCAAATCCATATCGCTACACGCAATTACATAGGCTCTATTTTGTAAGGCTAAGGCTTGGCAAAGCACCTTATAATGAGCCTTTCTAGCATTACCCCACATAGCTGGAACTAAGATTATATTCGCCCCCTTTAATCTATCCCAAAGCTTAATAAAACGAAGCTCAAAGCAGATTAAAACTCCGATTTTAACCCCATTTATATTATGAATTTTAATCCCATCTAAGCTACCGCTAAGAGTGATTTTATCCTCGTTATTTGGCTTAAATAGTCTATATTTATTTTGCTTAAATTCCACGCCTTTGGAGCTAAGCAAAATAAACTCATTATAATCATTAAAAATTCTACTAAATCCAAGATAAGCACCACTCTTTAAAGAGCTGATTAAATTTCTTTCTAAATCCTGCTCAAATTCATCTCCAAGCCTCTCATATCCACCAACACAAAGCTCAGAACAAAGCGCTAAATCCCCATCTTTTAAAGAGGTAGCAAAATCGCACAACTCACTAGCCCTATTAATAGCACCAATAGAGCTAAGATTGTGAGCTATGAGATTAGAAATCATCAAAGCTTAGGCTACCTTTGCTATAATTTGTAACTTTACTTTCAAAAAAGTTGCTCTTTTGATCGTTAAATTTAGCAAAATCATCAACCCATTTTATCGGATGAGAGACATTATATAATTTTTTTAACCCAATTGAAGTTAGCCTATCATCGATTAAATATTTGATATATTGGTCTATAATATCATCTGTAAAGCCCATTATTTGATTTTGCGTGATATATTTTCCCCACTCAATCTCTAGCTCACCAGCCTTTTGAAACATCTCATAAATTTTAGCTTCAATCTCACTTGTAAAGAGATCTGGACGCTCCTTGCGGACTGAATTTATCATATTTTGAAATAAAAGCAAGTGAGTTATCTCATCACGCTGGATAAAGCGTATCATCTGAGCACTTCCAAGCATTTTCCCAGCCCTTGCTAATGCGTAAATCGCTGTAAATCCACTATAAAAATATACGCCTTCTAAAATTTGATTTGCCACCATTGCTAAAAGCAATTTCTCATCAGTTACATCTCCAGCAAGCTCCTCATACACGCTTGAGATATAGTCATTTTTGCGTCTTAAGACCTCATCGTGCTTCTCCATCTCATAGATTAAATCTGTATTATCACAGATCGCTTCTACCATTACTGCGTAGCTTTTAGAGTGATTTGCCTCTTCATAAGCTTGACGAGCCAAAACCGCATTTATCTCAGGCGCTGTGATATATGGATTGATATTATCAGCTAGGTTATTTGTCTGAAAACTATCCATAGATATAAGCTGACTCCACACTAGATCATACATACGCTTTTCAGCTGCTGTGAGATTACAAGCATAGTCACGCACATCATCAGTGGTATCAACCTCTTTTGGAAACCAAGTATTTGCCTCCATAAGATCCCAAAGCTTAAGCGCCCAAGTGTATTTGGCCTTTGTGAAATTTAAAATTCCATGCGGATTGCCATTAAAAACTTTTCGCTCATTTAGCGTCTCATTTGAAGCTGGATTATATATCTTTTTTCTATACATTTCATATCCTTTAATTTAAAAGTGTAAATTTATCTAAAATAGGTTCAAGAATTAATAGATTAATCATACTCTTTAGCCCTAGATCTAATATCATCAAAGCTAAATTTACGCAAAATCTTACCATCTTTAAATACCTTAGTTAGCCAATTTTGCCTACCATTTAGCTCATCAAACCTTATAGTTTTATAAAGCTCATTCTCTTTAATTAAGGCTAAGCGGCCGGATTTTGAGCGTTTTTTAGGATCTGTAGCTGGATTTTTATACACATCTCTCCAGCTTATACCATCGCTACTTACGGCATTTACTTTCATCGCAAATCTTAAAGTATCTCTATTTAAGTGCTGAAGTAACGCCCCACCCATACCAAAAACTATATTATCACTACTAATTTTTCTAAATTTAAGCTCATTTAATATATCTTCTATGCTTTGTGGATTTATCCCATCTCCATAAATTAGCCTTATATGATCTGGCAAGACCTTATAGCCTTTGGAATTTATACTATATCCAGCTAGGCTCATCATCTTCTCAATACACTCACTAGCCATTGTTACTGGATTACCGCTATCTGGGCGAAGCACCACTTTACCGCCTTGCTTTTTGACCTTATCAAAGAGCCTTCCCCATAGATCAATGGCATTTAGCGTATCATAGCTATCTATCACACAAGCAAAAGTCCCATCGCCATAGCTTTGAACCATATTTTCATAAGCTTGAAATTCCCCATCTCTCCCCCACGAAGTCATCGTGCTATGCTCACTAGCTGGTATGCTAAAAGCTGCCATATCCGCACCATAATATTTTTTGGCAAAGAGTGCGCCGGTGATGGTATCTGAGCCTTTGAAATTCACCATATGAGCACTACCGCCAATCCCAGCACTCTCAAAGCTACTAACCCCCCTAGCACCAAAATCATGTAAGGCAAAGTCAATATTCTCAGGCGTTCCACTCTCTTTTAGAAAATGTAAGATATTTTGCTTACAAAAATAGCTATTAGTCGCTACAGCCACCGGATACCAAATCGAGCGTAAAATCGCCGTTTCAAAATACCCCACAAGCCACGCTAAATTCGGATCTGTGTTTTTAATCTGTAAAAGCACATTTTCGGTTTGGATAATGCTACCTTCAGCGACTGCTTCTATCTCTAAAGGCAAGGCTCCGCCGTGATGCTCTACTATATATTTCCAGCCATCTTTATTAAATTTCATTCCGTGTGCTTTGATAAACTCTTCAGCCTCATCTATATCATCATAGCTTATCTTTTGGCTTAGATACTCCATCAAAAATATCTGCAATCCATAAAAAAGCAAGCGATTCCACCGCCCACCACGAGACTCTATATATGAGCTGATAAATTTAATATCTTTTGGATATTGCAAATAGTGCGAAATCTTGTAACTATCGGTATTTAATATTGGATTCATATCTACTCTTTTGATAAATTTATCTAGTATTTTATCAAATTTAATTTTAATTTTAGGTATAACCAGCATAAATTTAAACAAAGGTATTAAATGAAAATAGTCATACCAAGCTTCTAAATGAGCTAAATCAAATTTGCTACTCAAAAGAGCCTTAGCAATAAAGCTTAAAATATGCTAAAAGCTTTTAGCTAAGGCTAGTTAAATAATCAAGCCAAATTTAACCAAAATCGCCACAACTGCAGCGGTGATAAGCCCAGCAAATCCCCCCGCTACCATATCATCGCTCATTACACCAAGACCGCCTTTGAGATTGCGATCTAGCCTACCAATGATACTAGGCTTAGTAATATCTAAAATTCGAAAAAAGACAAAGGCCAAAACCACGCTAATCCAGCCAAATTTATCCACCCCAAACTGCTCCCAGCTAGATAAAGCTATAGATATAGCCACCCATACACCAGCAACCTCATCAATGACTATAGAGCTATCATCGTGTGTGCCACTTTTAGCCTCATAAGAGTCAATCACGCTAATACTAGCCAAAAATAGCAATATACTAGCCATAAATAGCGTCTCAAGCCCGATATAATAATATATCGCCACGCCTGCTATACTCCCAGCCAAGCTACCCCAAGTCCCAGGCGCTGGCCTTAGTAATCCAGAGTAAAAAAATGTTACAAATAGCTTTTGCATTTTTATCCTTATGTAAGTGAAGTAGTCTGATATAAACCCATTAAATCTAGATAAAAATCATTTTGAGTGCGATCTTCTAATAACCCAACATTAGGGAATAGATCATTACAAATTTTTTGGAAATTTTCAAATCTATTTGGAAATAAGGTGCTTAATATCATAGCTGAAATCTCCTTTCGCATTAAAATAGCAGGAGGCAAAATCCCACTAAATAAAAGCTCTTTTAAAGTATCGGATTTATACTTAATATGGTGGTGCTGACCATGCGGACAAGTCTTAGTGCTTACAATCGTGCGACACTGGTTACAATAGACTAATTCAGGCATAACTATAAGCTCTATATCTAAATTTTTTGTTACGCTATCTAAGATTGTATTTGGTTGATTATGATCGTAAAACATTCCGATACCGCCATGATTTTGCCCTACTACTAGCTTTGTCGCACCAAAATTATAAGCAGCTAAGCACTCTAAAACCGGATTTATATGATTGCTAAATAGATATGTATTTTCAAATGGCACCACTATAACACGCTCACTAGGCAAGAAGTTGCTTATAAAATACTCTAGCGTCTTTAGCCTTAATTTAAAATCCAAATTTCGCCTATTTTCAAGCGTGCAAATTAAGAAAATTATAGTAATATCCGCCTTATCAATAGTCATTCTAACTAATCTTTCATGAAGTCTATTAAATGGATCTGCTGTGAGCATTAGAGCCGTTACCTTTTGATAATTCTTCTCTTTTATGGTATCTAGAACTCTTTGTTTAATATTAGCTAGTGAGTTATCATAAATTTCAAATTCCCCACTTATAGCATATTTGCCTGTTTTATTATCATCGCTAAACTCAATCTCCCTAGCAGCAAAGATGCTATTATGCGAATTTTCTAGCTTATAAACTGATGAGACTATCATATGCCCCACTATATGACCATTTAGAGCAAATTCTAGCTTTTGACCTTGCTTAACTGATCTAATTATAGCTTGATTGCGTCTGCCAAATGGTGCAAATGTATAAGCATACGGCATAGGCTCACCTCTAAAATAGCCCGTTTGATGGACGATTTTAGCCTCATTTTCATCCATAAGCCTTTTGAATTTGCTTAGAATTTGGTTTTTGATTAGGCTTAGTGTGCCATATGTATCTTGATTTATATTTATAATGTTATTTTTGTCTATAGATACCATGCTTTTTTCTTCTTTCCCATATTGATTTGCGTGATATTCCAAGCTTTTTTGAAATTTCAGTATCTGGCAATATATCTTGGTATAATAAAATCATCTGCTTAACATACTCATCAATTGATAAAATATCACTCATAGTAGCAGCTCTAGAGTGGCTTAATACCATAAAATTATATCCCGCATGCTCCTTTTTGCCATGGATAATAACTGGCGAGTTTTTAAAGTAATCAAGTAAGCTCTCTTGCTGTTTTATATCAAGTTCATCTATATTTCTAATATATAAAAAGCTCTTTGGCAACAAGGTCTTAACATCAAATCCAACCCTAGCATCTACAATCTTACAATTAAACCCACTCTCCTTAGCATATGAAAAGGCAAATCCATCGCTAATTTGAATTTTGCTAGAGCTAATAATTAGTGGAAGTTTTATCTTTTTATAATCCAAATTCGCTGGTTTATTGCTTAACATTGCGGACTCTAGCATGATATCATAGGTTTGATTTAACATCTCATAACGCTTAAATGATTCAAAAAATTTAATCTTTCTAACTAACTCTTCTATCATAAATGGCTTTTGGATATAATCACTCACCCCAGCCTTAATAGGATTAGATACAGTATCAGAGCTAATATAGCTAATTAATAAAATTATAATTGAGCTTTTGTGATTTTCTATAACTTTATAAAATTCATTTGAGTTAAAGCTTGCTGATAGCAGTACCACATCATATCTATCATCTCTTAATGCCTCAAAGGTATGAGTAGCAATCTCACAGCTATAGCCAAATTCAGATAGCTTACTAGCGATACTTTGAGCTAAATAAATCTCATTTTCTACTATTAAAACTCTCATAGCCTAGTCCAATCAAAATATTTTAAATTCGCATTTGCTATGACTGCTACACCCTCTCCACGCCCTGTAAATCCTAATTTCTCGCTTGTAGTGGCTTTGATATTTACTCTAAATCTGCTTAGTTTCATCACATCTGCTAAAATTTTTGCCATCTCATCTTTATATGGCGATATTTTAGGCTGTTCGCAAATAATAGTCAAATCCACATTTACAATATCAAATCCAACAGAACGCACAAACTCCACGCTACGCTCAAGCAAAATTTTAGAGTCAATGCCTTTAAATTTCATATCATTATCTGGAAAGAGCTGACCAATATCAGGCGCACTAGCCGCCCCTAAAATCGCATCACAAAGTGCGTGGATAGCCACATCGCCATCGCTATGAGCCTTAAAAGCCTTATTAAATGGCACCTTAATCCCACCTAAACTCAAATAATCCCCATCACAAAAAGCATGCACATCAAAGCCATTTCCGCAAAAAATATCAGATGAAGGCGGCTTAAGATTGATAAGCTTCAAATCATCTTTATAAGTAAGCTTTCTAGCTCTCTCATCACCAGCAATATACCATACCTTGCCGCAGGTAGCAGCGATAGCTGAGCTATCATCTGTGTAAATTTTATCGCTATTTAAAGCCTGTTTTAATAGCTTGGTTTTAGAAAGTTGCGGGGTTTGAATTCGCTTTAGCTCATCTCTATTTATATAACTATCCCCATAAACTGCTGTATCGCTTACTTTAAGCACTGGGACGATACAATCAGCCAAATTTGCATCATCTATTAAGCGTTTTATCAATGATTGTGGGATATCAATTCTAGCTATATCACTTACCATTACATAATCGCTATTTATGTGATTAAGAGCGTTTTTAAGGCTATCTTGACGAGTAGCACCACCTTGGATAAATTTGATATTTGAATCAAACTTAGACATATACTCGCACTCATTACTAACAACAATAATCTCTTTAAAATTATAATTTGAGCTTATATTTTTAGTTGCTTTTAGCCATAGTGGAGTATCGCCAGTGCGTAGCCACTGCTTTTTAGTAGCTAAACCAAATCTTGTAGAGCTTCCAGCACCTAGCATTACTAAAGATATATCAATCAAAGTAGATCCTAAATTTAAAATTATGTTACCAAATTATACATTTTTTTTAATTTCATTTGACTGAAATAAGAAGAAAATTTAATCCAAATTTAGCCATTTAATAGCCAAAATTTAGATATTATCATCTATAAATAGGTTAAATTTGCTTATATATCTTACTTAAAAGATATGTTTAAGATATATTAAATTTAACGCTTTGAAATGTGTAATCTCTTCCCAGTCTATACTCTTAAGGATAAATTTGTAACACTTAGATTAAAATAGCAAACTAAAATAAAGAAAATTTAAATAAATATATTTAAGAGTTGTTTTGTATTTAATTATATATTGTAAAATTTCACTTTCAAAAGCTTAAAAAGGATAAAAAATGAGAAAAGAGTGGTGTCAAGAACGCCAAAATGACCCTACTCCAACACAGATGTATTATGCTAAAAACGGCATAATCACCAAAGAGATGGAGTATGTAGCAAAAATAGAGAGGCTCGAAGCTAGTAAGGTTAGAGATCTAGTCGCAAGTGGAAAACTCATAATCCCAGCTAATATCAATCATCATCATCTAATCCCAATGGCAATAGGTAGAGCCGTAACTTGTAAAATCAACGCCAATATCGGCTCAAGTGCGATAATTAGCAATATAAACGAAGAGATAGAAAAGCTAAATGTATGCTTAAAATATGGAGCCGATACCGTTATGGATCTAAGCACTGGCGGGGATTTGGATGCTATCAGAAAAGCTATAATAGCAAATTCAACCGTTCCAATTGGCACTGTGCCAATATACCAAATCATTCACGATATTAAAGATTTAGACAATCTCACACCGCAAATTATGCTTGATTGTATCGAAAAACAAGCCAAACAAGGCGTAAGCTACTTCACTATTCACGCTGGATTTTTGCTTGAGTTTATGCCATTAGTGGCTAAACGAAAAATGGGGATTGTCAGTCGTGGTGGAAGCTTGATGGCTAGCTGGATGATGAAACATCATAAAGAAAATCCATTCCACACCGCCTTTGATGATATATGCGATATATGTGCTAAATACGATGTCTCTTTATCCTTAGGTGATAGTTTGCGTCCTGGTTGTTTAGCTGATGCAAGTGACGCAGCACAAATGGCAGAGCTTAAAGAGCTTGGAAACCTAACTAGAAGAGCATGGGCTAAAAATGTCCAAGTAATGGTAGAAGGCCCTGGTCATGTGCCATTTAATCAGATTGAATTTAATATGAAAGAGGAGCAAAGGCTTTGCGACGACGCTCCATTTTATATCCTTGGGCCGCTTCCAACTGATATAGGTGCTGGATATGATCATATCACAAGTGCTATTGGTGGGACTATGGCTGCGTATCACGGCGCTAGTATGCTATGCTATGTAACACCAAAAGAGCATTTAGGTCTGCCAAATGCCAAAGATGTAAGAGATGGTATCATAGCTCACAAAATCGCTGCCCACTCAGCCGATATAGCCCTGAATAGACCAGGGGCAATAGATAGAGATCACGCTATGAGCGACGCTAGATATAAATTTGAGTGGAATAAACAGTTTGAGTTAGCACTTGATCCAGATAAAGCAAGAGAACTTCACGATGAGAGTTTGCCTCAAGATGTCTTTAAAGAAGCTGAGTTTTGCTCTATGTGTGGGCCGAAATTTTGCGCTTATAAAATAAGTCAAGAGATAGCCAAAAGTAGCTGTGAGAGCTATCCAAAAGAAGATGATACAAAAAATATATAAAACAAGGAAAATTTACGCCGCTACTATCTTAATCATTTTAGCGGCGATCTCAATTTTTTTAGCCACTTTTTTAGCTGATTTTGGTATCAGTGCTTTGATAATTGCTGTGATTTTAGGAGCGCTTTTAGCCAATACCAGCAAAAAAAGTGTAAATTTAGTAGCTAGAAGCGGTATTTTAGGCATATCTACAAAGCAAATTCTAAGACTTGGAATTATCTTATATGGCTTTAAAATCAGCCTTGATGATGTGCTTAGTATCGGTTATGCTGGTGTTTTGAGTGCTTTTATCATTGTTTTTAGTAGCTTTGTTTTTGGATATTTTATATGCCGTATTTTTGGCATTGATAAGAAACTTTCTGTATTGATAAGCTCTGGATCTAGCATTTGTGGAGCGGCTGCTTTAATGGCTACTCAAAGCATAGTAAAAGCATCGCCAAATGCTGTTGCTATCGCACTTTGCTCGGTTGTGGTATTTGGTAGTTTGGGTATGTTTATCTATCCATTTATACTTAGTGGGATTGATAATATAAAGGCTGGTTTTATAATCGGTGCTAGCTTACATGAAGTAGCACATGTAGCAGGGGCTAGTGCGTATGATGTAGTAGCTGCCAATAACGCAATAATCATCAAAATGCTAAGAGTGCTTATGTTAGCCCCATTTTTGATAATCTTAAGCCTTGCAAGCGGCTTTTTCTTAGGAGAAAAATCTAGTGTAAAATCGAATTTTCCATATTTTGCTCTATGGTTTTTTGTAGCTCTGTTTTGTTCTGGATTTATAAATCCGCAAATTAAGGAATTTATATCTTTGGTTGATAATTTCTTACTTAGCGTTGCTATGAGCGCACTAGGACTTACAATCACCAAAAAAGCACTGAAAAATGCGAATTTAAAGGTATTTATAGCCTCTAGCTTGATATTTTTATGGCTTATTATTTTGGCTTTTGTTTTAGCAAATTTGCTATTTTAACCCTAAATATCTAAAAAATTTTTTAGTATCCTTTTGCCCTGCTCTTGTAATATAGACTCAGGGTGAAACTGCACTCCATAACAACTATATTTTTTATGTTTTATAGCCATAATAACCCTTTTATTCTCCGCTTTTATATACGCTAAGGTATCAAATTCAGATATGTTTTCTACGCATAAGGAGTTATACAAAGCGATTTTTAGTGGCTTTTTCACCCCTTTAAAAAGTGGGGATTTTTTAAATTCACACTCCACTTTTACACCGTGAAAAGGGCGAGGCATACGGATAATATCAGCACCAAAAGCTTTGGCTATACACTGCTGACCTAGACAAATGCCTAAAATTTTCTTTTTATCCCCAAGAGCTTTTATAATATCCATACAAACTCCAGAATCATCAGGCGTGCCAAATCCAGGCGAGATGATAATTCTATCAAATTTTTTTGCGTATTTTATGGCTTTTCTAGCTTTGGCAAAATCATTTTTTACTACCTTAACCTTAACACCAAGCTCTTTTAAATAATAGACTATATTATAAGTAAATGAGTCATAATTATCTATCAAAAGCACCTTCATAGCTCCACCTTTATAGCCCCACGAAGTGAGTTTATAGCATAAATTTCCTTAGCTTTATATAGATCTTCTAAGCCCAAAATACTCTCTTGGATAATGCCTAAATCTAGCAATTTACCCCGTAAAGTCCCAGCCAACATACCACTTTGTAATCTTGGCGTTAAGAGTTTATTATTTAAATTTAGCACGATATTTGAGCGATTTCCTTCGCAAAGTTCATCTTTTTCATTTAGATAAAAAATATCAAAAAGCCCATCGCTTATAATTCGCTCATCTCTTAAGGTGGTTTTGTGATACAATAGATCATTTTGAGAGTTTAAACGCCTTTGGCTAATGGCAATTTTATTAGAATTGATGGGTTGGATTTGAGCTTGAGTAAGGCTTAATACTCCATTTTGGCTTAATTTTAATCTCACAAGACTACCGCCACTAGGGCTTAACCCAGCAAAAATCTCTTTAAAATCAGCAATACTCTCAAACCCATTTTTACCACTTACCACGCCGATAATATCGCTTAATTCAATCTTGCTATCATCTTTTTTAAACTCCATATCAAGCTCTTTTGGTATTTTAAAGCCTAGTAATTTAGCACTATTTAAAATTCTCCCCAAATGCCTTTGAAGTAAAAAAATCCCATCATCACGCAAAAGCATAGTCTCAAACAAGTCAAATTCCATCTTAGGGCGTAAAAAGCTACTTTTTAGCTCCAATTCAGCAAATTCATCATCACATTTTGAGTCCCACACCACGCCACTACCAACGCCATACCTATAATACTCCTGCTTAGCTACTCTCTCAAGCGTCCTAATTGGAACGCTAAATTCCGCCCTTTTATGGCTAATCACTCCCATCGCACCGCAATAAACCCCACGCTCCCTATCTTCTAAACGCTTTATAATACGCATTGTAGCTAGTTTTGGCGCACCAGTAATTGACCCACAAGGAAAAACCGCATCAAAAATTTTACTTAAATTCTTTCGTTTAAGCTTAGCTTTGAGCGGAGAAATAGCTTGGAATAAGCTCTTTAATTTGATGATTTTCATCGGTTTTTTCACTCGTAAAGAGCCAATTTTGATAATTTTACTCATATCATTTCGCAATAGATCAACTATCATCAAATTTTCACTTCTATTTTTTGGATCATTTCTAAGCTTATTTTTTAAAGCCTTGTCTTCGGCTCTATTTCTGCCTCGCTTTATCGTGCCTTTCATAGGTGCGAAGGTGATTTTCTTGCCTTTTAATTTAAAAAATAGCTCTGGCGAAAATGATATTATCTCACAAAATTCACTCTTAAAATATCCTAAATATTTACTCTTTTGCCTACTTAAAAGACTAGAGATAATCTCCTTGCTACTTGATTTGCTAAATAGCTTTAATTGGCTTGTGAAATTTATCTGATAACTATTGCCACTAGCTAACTCATCTTTTATCTGTTTAAAACAAGAGCTATAATTATCATAGTCTAAACCTTCTAGAATTTGCGGATAAAAAAATGGCTTAAATACTGAAAATTCCTGCGTATCATCAAGCTTAAATTCCCTTTTATTTACATACCCTTTAAAGTGCGCTACTGGGTAGCTTGAGCTATTATCATAAAGCTCATAAACCACATATCCTACAAAATATAGATTTTTTGCCTTTTGCATAGATTTTAAAGCAAGGTCAAACTCATCTTTATTAAAGCAGATAAATTCGCTTTTTAAATCATAATATAGATACTTACCAAAAATACTAAAATCACTCATACATTTCTCTTTAATAATTTAAAAAATTTTAGCCAAAAATTTATAATTTTTAGATAATATAGCTCAAATTTAAAAAGGACTAAAAATGGATGAAAAAATTTTAGAAAAGCTACAAAGCGTAATCTACCCAGGCTTTAAAAAAAGCATTGTAGAATTTGGCTTTGTCAAAGCAACAAGCCCAAAAATCATAGTCGAAATCACCTCAGCCAAGCCTGAAGTCGCCACCACAATCAAAAGCGAGATTGAAAAGCTAAATTTAGGCAAAGAAATAGAGATAATCGCCCCAAAACCACAAACCCAAAAATCAAACTCACAAAGCGGTAGAAATATCGCTCCGCAAATTAAGAATTTTGTGATGGTAAGTAGCGGTAAAGGCGGCGTAGGCAAATCCACAACTACCTTAAATTTAGCCATTAGTCTAGCTAAACAAGGCAAGAAAGTGGGGCTTTTAGATGCTGATATTTATGGTCCAAATATCCCAAGAATGCTAGGAGTTCAAGGCAAACAACCAGAGGTCATCGGACAAAAATTAAAGCCACTTCAAACTCACGGAATCGAGATGATGAGCATGGGGCTTTTGATAGAAGAGGGTCAAGGATTAATGTGGCGTGGCGCTATGATTATGAAGGCTATAACTCAACTTTTAAATGAAGTTGAGTGGGGAGAGCTAGATATCTTGCTTCTTGATATGCCTCCAGGCACCGGCGATGCGCAAATCACCTTAGCCCAAAGCGTGCCAGTAACAGCTGGAATTTGCGTTACAACTCCGCAAACAGTCGCTCTAGATGACTCCGCTAGAAGTCTTGATATGTTCGAAAAGCTCCATATTCCAGTGGCTGGCGTGATAGAGAATATGAGTGGATTTATCTGCCCTGATAATGGCAAAGAGTATGATATATTTGGCAAGGGTGGAGCTGATGCTTTAGCTAGTGAGTATGATACTGCGATACTAGCTCAAATCCCTATAGAACCATCTGTTAGAATAGGTGGTGATAGCGGAAGGCCAGTTAGCTTTTATGAGCCAAATTCAATTAGTGCTAAAAGATATGAAGAGGCAGCTACAAAGCTATGGGAAATCATAGAAGATATAAACGCAAATGGTGGTGCTGATAACTCAGCCATTCAGCCTGATATGAGTAGATCAGCTTGTCATTAATCAAATTTGAAAGGATAAAAATGAAATATAAAGAGATCACAAGTAAGAGCATTGCTGAGCTTATGGAGAGCTTTTATGAAGCTATAAGAGAGGATAAAAGCGGTCTTGGCGATATTTTTAATAACAAAATTGGCACGAGTGAAGAGGAGTGGGACGCTCATAAGGCTAAGATTGGCGAATTTTGGAAGGGTATGCTAATTGGGGAGAGCAATTTTAGAGGCAATCCTATGCAAGCCCATATGAATCTTGATCCATTTCCGCCTGAATATTTTGATAATTGGCTAGGTCTATTTAAAGAGAGTTTAGATAGCATTTATGAGCCACAAATTGCCGATATGATACTAATGAGAGCGCAAATGATAGCAAATAGATTTAAATCCATCTTATACGCTTCATAATAAAGCCCACTTTCAAAAGTGGGTAATCCTGATAAATCCGCTAAATAATAAATTAAATTTATATATAATGCTTTTTAACTTAAATTTTAATAGGAAAATTTGGCGAAATTTATATTTCTTTAAGTAAAAAAATATATAATTTTGCAATTTAATTTTAGAAAGGACTAGACTTTATGCAAAATTTCGTCGCAAGTTTATTTGAACTGTGTCAAATGTGCGTGATGCGTAGCTCATAAGTCTAGTGGTGGCTCACGCTTCCTTAGGCTTAGGCAGATAAGGAAGCGAAGGTTAAGCCACAATTTCTTAACTTTTAACAGAATTTTAAATCTTCCTTATCTTTTCGTTTTGTTTTTGTCTTTGACATTTAGCCCATAGGCACTTAGCCTAGCATACGAAAAGGGAAATTATGACTTTTATAAATTTATTTCAAACCACGCTAAAAATTAGCACTCATTCAACTCTTCAAGGAGTTAAAAATGGGTAAAAAACAAATTCATTTTAACGCTTTTGAGATGAACTGCATTACGCATTTAAGTCCTGGGCTTTGGAGGTATCCTGGAGATGAGGCGTTAAGATATAAAGATATAGAGTATTGGCAAAATATAGCCAAAATCGCAGAAAAAGGATTATTTGATGCTATTTTTATAGCTGATGTTTTGGGGGTGTATGATGTGTATAATTCAAATAACCAAGCCGCATTAAGAGGAGCGGTGCAAACGCCTGTAAATGATCCTATACAACTTGCAGCTATCGGTGCGGCCGTAACGCAAAATTTAGGCTTTGGTATCACAGCTGGAGTGCCATTTGAGCAGCCATTTCCATTTGCTAGAAGGCTTAGCACACTAGATCACCTAACAAAAGGGCGAGTAGGCTGGAATATCGTAACAGGCTATCTACCAAGCGCTAATGCCAATATCGGTCAAAAAGAGCTACCACACGATGAGAGATATACTCAAGCTGATGAGTATATGGAGGTTGTATATAAGCTTTTAGAAGGCTCATGGGAAGATGATGCTGTAATTTTAGATAAGAATACAGGAGCTTTTGCCGACCCTAATAAAATTCACCCCATCAATCACAAAGGAAAATACTATGAAGTTCCAGGCATTCACATCTGCGAGCCTAGCATTCAAAGGACGCCTGTATTATTCCAAGCTGGAAATTCGCCTCGTGGCTTAGAATTTGCAGCTAAACATGCTGAGGCTATATTTATCGCACCAATAGCTAAAGCTTATACTAAAGACGCTGTAAAACAAGTAAGACAAGCCCTAATCAAAGCCGGTAGAAATCCATATAGTGCGAAAATTTATGTCCTAGCGACCATCATCACAGACAAAACGCAAAAATTAGCCCAAGCAAAATATAATGATCTTTTAAGCTATGTAAGTGAAGAGGGCTCTTTGGTGCTTAACTCTGGTTGGCTAGGTGAGAATTTAGGCAAATACGCTCTTGATGATCTGCTTAGCAATATCAAATCAAATGCGATGTTAGGCAAGGTTGAGGAATATGCAAATAGCAAAACAGATAATGGTAAGCAGTGGAGCCTAAGAGAGCTTATCAAAGTTGCTGGGATTGGAGCCTTGGGTCAAAAGATAGTTGGCGGAGCAAAGGAGGTTTGCGATGAGCTTGAAAAATTGGTTGAGCATTCAGACGCTGATGGGTTTAATCTAGCTTACGCCACTACGCCTGGGACTTTTGAAGATGTCGTGGAGTTTATCGTGCCTGAATTACAAAAAAGAGGCTCATATCAGCTAGAGTATCAAAGTGGTAGCTTAAGAAATAAGCTTTTTGGTAAAGGCGATAGGCTAAGTCAAGCTCACATAGGCTCAAAATACCGCTTTAATGGCGAATTTTGGGGCAAATAATAGCTAAATTTGAAGGAGAAAAAAATGCTTTATAATGATTTAAATGATGGAATTTTCATAATACACGAAAATCCCGAATGGATACCACCTTTTAAGGAGGCTTTTGAAAAAGCTGGAGTTAAATTTGGCGAAATTCTTTTGACAGATGGGGGCATTGATTTAACTAAAGCTCCACCAAAAGGGGTCTTTTGGAGTAGATTAAGCGCTTCATCACATACAAGAAATAATCTATACTCAAAAGAGTATGGTAGGGCGGTTTTAGCGTGGCTGGAGGCTTATGGTCGCCGAATTATTAATGGCTCTAGCGTACTTGAGTTTGAAGTAAGCAAGATTAAGCAATATCTAGCTTTAGAGAAATTTGGCTTTCGTGTGCCAAAGACTATAGCTGTGTTTGGTAAAAATGATTTAATAAATAGGGCTAAGGATTTACAAACCCCTTTTATCACAAAGCACAATCAAGGTGGCAAGGGGCTTGGAGTGCGTCTTTTTGAGAGTTTAGAAGAGTTTGATAGATATGTAAATTCAGATGAATTTGAGCAAGGTGCTGATGATATAACCTTACTTCAAGAGTATATCCGCTCCAAAGAGCCATTTATTACTAGAGTTGAGTTTATCGGTGGCAAATTTCACTATGCGGTCAGAGTAGATACTAGTGGCGGGGCTTTTGAGCTTTGTCCGGCTGAGGCGTGTGAGATAGAAAACAGAGCAAAATTACCTCAAATTGCTAGTGGGGCTTGCGATGTTGGCTTTGCGAATAAATTTAGCCTAAGAGAGGATATAACGCATAATTTTCCACTCGTTCAAAAGCTAGAAGAGTTCTTAAAGCTTCATAAAATCGAAGTGGCTGGGGTTGAGTTTATCGAAAATAGCAAGAATGAATTTGTAATTTATGACATAAATACAAACACGAATTACAATAAAGCTGTAGAGCAAAGCAAACGAGCAAAAAATGAGCTTGGTGCTGCTGATAGGATAGTTGAGTTTTTAGAAAGCGAATTTAAAAAGGAGATAAGATGAAATTTGGATATTGGACGCCAGTTTTTGGCTCTTGGCTAAGAAATGTCGATGATGATACAACGGCTTGCTCGTGGGAATATATCAAAAATCTAACCCTAAATGCTGAGAATTTAGGCTACTCCCTTACGCTGGTGCCAGAATTATATCTAAATGATATAAAAGGGCAAAAAGCCCCCGCTTTAGATGCTTGGGCTATTGCAAATGGCTTAGCGGCGATCACTTCAAAGATTGAAATTCTAGCCGCACTCCGCCCACAATATCATCAAGTAGCTCTTACAGCTAAGAAAATTGCCACTTTAGCCCAAATCTCAAACAATCGCTTTAGCATTAATATGGTATCAGCGTGGTGGGCTGAAGAGGCTAGACAATATGGCATAGACTTTGATAATCACGATGATAGATACGCTTTGACAGAGGAATATACTAATGTTTTGCGTGGATTTTGGAGCAATACGCCATTTAATTTTAAGGGGAAATATTTTGAATTCCAAGACTCATACAATGAGCCAAAGCCTAGCTCTTTGCCTTTAGTTTATGCTGGTGGTGAGAGCGAACAAGGCAGAGCCTCAATCACTCGCTTTGCAGATAAATACCTAATGCACGGCGGAACTCTTGAAGAGATTAGGGCTAAGATAAAGGATATGAATGAAAGAAGAGACAGAGCCAATTTAGAGCCATTTAAGGGCTTTGGAATGGCGGTTTATGTGATCTTAAGAGATAGTGAGGCAGAGGCTAAAAAGGAGCTTGAGAGAATTATCAATATAAAAAATTGGAGCGATTATGAGAATTCATATAATAATTTTACTGGTAATTCAAATTTAGATGTCGAGATCTCTAAAATGGAATATAGCGTCTCAAATCGTGGATTAAGAGCAAATTTGATAGGCACGGCTGAGCAAATCGCTGAAAAATTAAGAGCTTATGAAGAGGCTGGATTAAATCTAGTGATAATACAATGCGCTAATATGAAAGAGGAGCTTGAGAGAATAGCTAAAGAGCTTATGCCGCTACTTCGCTAAAGCCTTAATCCTTTGCTTGTTAGCAAAGGATTACTCATAATTAAACTCGAAATAATTCTTGCTTTTAAATAGCTCAAACATCTCAATAAAGCGCCTAAAATCAAATTCGCAATTGCTATAAATGCTATATTTCATCCCTAAATATGATATGGTGTGAGCGCTATCACAAAATCCAGATTTTTGATAAAATTTACTTCGGCGAATTCTTTGATCTATATCATCAGCTTTTGGGTCTAAATACTCTATTTCTAGGACTATTTGATTGAAATTTGAGTTTAGAATATCTAGAATTTTACTACCATAGCTACAGCCTTGAAACTGCGGCCAAATCGCCAAAAAAGCCAAATAGCAAAGCTCTTTATATAGATAAAGTGCTGCGTAACCTATGAATTTACCACCATCATAAAAGGCAAAAATTTTCAAATTCTCATCACTAGCCATGACTGGATCTTCTAAATTTATTGGGGCCAATAGCTCATTTTGTGGGAAAACCTCTAAATTTAGCTTTAAAATCTCCTTAAAATCATCACTATTTCTATTAATAATTTTATACTCCAAACTCACTTGCAAATCTCCTTAAAAAGCTCATTTATCGCACTCTCAAGCATATTATATACATTTTGAAAATCCTTAGCACCGCCATAATATGGATCTGGAATTTCAGCCCCATCAAGACCAAATTCCCCCATCAAAGCCAATTTACTGCCAAGATTAAGGCGTGAGATATTAGCATAATTTTGCCTATCCATAGCTATAATCAAATCAAATTTACAATCACTCCTATCAATTTGCCTACCTCTTAGCATAGATATATCTACTCCATTTTGTCTCCCAACCATTATAGAACGACTATCTGGCGGCTCTCCTATATGATAATTACTAGTTCCAGCTGAATCAATCAAAATATCCAAACCACGCTCTTTAGCTACCTTTCGCGCGATGCCTTCAGCTAACGGAGATCTGCATATATTACCAAGACAGACAAATAAAATTGATTTAACCATTAAGACCTCTTATATTTTGCTTTAAAATATCATTTATTTGATAATCTTTGCTTTAGCACTTAAATGCTCTATTTTTAATTCATAAATATTGATTTTACTTAGCAAGCCAATTGCCGCAGTATCAAAATAGTCCATATAATTTAGCGTATATTTTTTACATAATAGCTCCAAAGCTTTTATCTTTTGACTCTCATTAGTAACTTCATAAGCCTTAGTTTTGGCTATGGCACTTTGATATTCAGTAGTAAAAACCCTACTCCCAAGCTCACTAGTACTATCTTTGATACTCTCACAAAACTCATAACTAGGCGTGGGAACTCTATTTTGACTAACAGCGACTAGCTCTACGATTTTACCATCTTTATACAATCTAGCTTTTGAGCCAGTTTTTGCTCCGTGGATATAAATAATCATACCATCTCTAGCTATAGAAATAGGGATACTAAATATCTCATTATTTTCATCTACACAGCTAAGAGTCGCATACAGACACTCATAGATAATCTTCAAGGCAATCTCTTGATCTAATTCACGATCACTTCGACGCATAATTATCCTTTGATTTTCTTCTCTTTTAGATAGATCTCTAATCTCTCAGCATTTAAAATCTCATCAAATTCGCTTTTACTTCTATACTCTTTTTCTATATTAAACTCTTCTACGCTCTCAAGGAATTTTTTAAAATCAGCGTTTTTAACACTTAACTCATTCATCACAGAATAATCTAAACCTTCTTTGAATTTAGCCCTAGCTAAAATCACACTCTCATCGACATTTTGTGAGTTTAGACTGATAACTCCTATACCAAATGAAAAACTAAGACGCTTGATTAAATCCATAAGCTCTTCATCGCTCTCATCGATATCAAGCGCAACGAGATAGCCCTCATTTGCCCAGCTTGAATTACTCACAGCTTGAAAATAATACTCTCTAAAATTACCAACACTTAAATGCTTTTTTATCTCAAAAGCGTAAATTTTAATTGGGAGAAAATTAAATTTACCTATAAATTTATTTAACTCTTTTTGGTAATTTCTATACTCAAAACTCACGCCAACCATATCTGGATATAGCCATTTATCAACGCCTTTTTGGGATTTTTTGCTACTTTCGTGATAAATCGTTTTTGTATAGGCTTTAAAATTATCATTGACAAAAGCAAACCTAGTCAAAAGCTGATGTAAATCCCTTTCATTATAAAATGTTTTTGACTCTTTTATCTCACTATTTTTCTCCATTTGAGCTTCTAAATTTATAACTTGATTTTTTAGCTTTATGAGCATAGGTTTAGTAGCCACTACTTCAAAAATGCTATCTGAATTTTCTTTTATATCCATATAAATTCCAGCCCCAAAACTAGCCCACGGCGTTTTGCCATTTAAATTTAGCTCTTTAGTAAGCCCCATTTCATTGGCTATATGATACATTTTATTTGGGTTTAACGCCTCTTTTTTGCGCTCTAATATCTCCTTTGCTACCTCTATAATAGTTTTTGCCATCAATACCTAACCCCATTTTGCTTCAAAAAGTCTCTTAAATCATCATATTCAGAATTCGTAAAATACCGCCATTTGCCCTCGCCTAATTGATCTAGGCTAACCCTACCAAAGCTAACTCTCTTTAAATCCATAACCTCTAAATCAAAATAGCCAAAAAACCGCCTTAACTCTCTATTTTGCCCTTCGCTTATGATAACCTTTAACCTTGTATATCCACCGCTAAAACTGATGATTTTATACGCTAAAAAGGGTTTAAACTCCATTGAAATTTGCTTTGTTTTAGCGTGAGCTCCCTTTGTGGCATCTTTAGCGAAAAAGCCTTCACACATAGCATTTATGACTTGCTCTGTAATTTCGCCTTTGATTTTTAAATAGTATTCACGCTCTATATCACTATCCATAAGAGCCTTGGCAATCGCAGGAGCGTCAGTAAGGAGCAAAAGCCCCTCACTAGCAAAATCTAGCCGTCCGATGCTAATAAATTTAGAAAATCCCCTTGGCAAACTATCATAGATAGTCCTTCTGCCCCTATCATCTCTTTTAGTGACTAGCTCACCCTTTTGCTTGTTATACACTATGACACTAAATTCTTTTTTGAGTTTAACTAGCCTTGAGCCTATTTTTACTTTATCGCTATCTTTGACATCTGTTGATAAGTCGCTTACAACTGCGCCATTTATACTAACCTTATTAGCCTTGATAAGCTCATCAGCCTCACGCCTTGAGTAGTTTGTGTTGTGTGAAATAAATTTATTGATACGCATTACAACCCCAAACTAGTTAGATCATGGATATGCAATGCTCCGATTGGCTTTTTATCTTTTGTGATGATTAGAATTTGGATTTTATACTCTTCGATGAGTTTTAAAGCGTCGTAGGCTAGAGTGTTTTCATCTTCTAATACTTTTGGATTTTTAGTAGCAAATTTAATAGCCTTATCATTAATATCAAATTCATCGCTACTTAAAGCACGCCTTAAATCTCCATCGCTTAAAATCGCCACTAACTCCCCTTGCGAATTCGTTAACAACACGCTTCCAAGCTTGCCATGAGTCATAGAGTCTATAGCAAATTTAAGGCTAACCTCATCACTAACGATAGGTAAATTCTCTTTTCTCATTGTATCGCTAACTTTTAGATAAAGTCTCTTGCCAAGGCTCCCACCAGGATGAAACATAGCAAAATCCTCTTTTTTAAAACCCCTTAATCTCATCAAGCAAACCGCCAACGCATCGCCCAAAGCTAGAGTCAGCGTAGTAGAAACAGTCGGTGCCGCACCCAAAGGACAAGCCTCACGAAGAATATTAATATTTAAATTTACGCTACTTAAATTCGCTAAACTTGAATCGCTTTTTGATATGCCAATTATAGTGATATTACGCCTTTTAATATGCGGAAGTATAGCAAGAAGTTCGCTACTTTCGCCACTATAACTAATAGCCAAAACCACATCGCTTGTGCTTATCATACCAAGGTCGCCATGCATAGCCTCAGTCGGATGGATAAAAAAGCTAGGCGTTCCAGTACTTGCTAGGGTTGCGGCGATTTTAGCGCCTATATGGCCGCTTTTACCCACGCCAGTTACGATGAGTTTGCCAGTGCAGTTATATATCAAATTTACCGCCTTCTCAAACTCACCACCGATCAAATTCGCTTGACGCTCTAGCTCTTTGGCTTCTAAATTTAAAACTTCCCTTGCTATATCTATAATTTCCATAATCAAACTCCAAATTCTATTGCTAAAATCATAATTTCACTCCAAAATAGGGGCTAATCTCACATTAAATACACAACAGGCACAATTGTCGGATATTTCTTAAGCTTTCTAAATATATGTTTTCTGATAACTTGGCGAATTTGATTTTCTAAAGCTCTTTGGTCATTTAGCATATCATTTTTAACATTAGTTAAAAATTGCAACAATATCTCTTCAAGCTCCTTGCTTAGGCTTCTTGTGTGTCTTTCGCTTACTAAACCATAGCTAATAACCCTATTATGAATCAAGGTTTTAGCACTCTTATCAATTTGAGAAATTATAGTTACAACCCCAGCTTCAGCTAACTTTTGGCGATCGATTACGACATCATCGGCGATCTGTTTATTTATCTGATTATCGATGAAGACTTTGCCGGTTTTGACCGTTTTTACCCGTTTTATGTGTCGTTGGCAAACCTCAACTTGATCTCCATCGCTCATTAAATAGATATTTCTCTCATCGATCCCGCAGCTCATAGCAGTCTCTTTGTGCTTGAGTATGTGGTTATACTCGCCATGGACTGGAAGGAAAAATTTAGGCTTTATAAGCCTTAGCATGAGCTTTTGCTCCTCTTGGGCTGCGTGGCCGCTTACATGAATTTCGCTAAAGTCTTGATGAGCTACATTTGCTCCGCTTTTTAATAAGAAATTCAAAATCGTTGATACGCTACTTTCATTGCCAGGGATAGCTTTGGAGCTGATGATTACTTGATCACTTGGCTTGATTTTGATATATTTATGCTCATCAGTCGCCATCCTATATAGAGCACTCATTGTCTCGCCTTGACTGCCTGTTGTGACTATTAAAACCTCATTATCTGGATATTTGACAACTTCATTTGCATCGATAAAAATCTTGCGATCTAAATTCACATATCCAAGCTCGATAGCCGTCCATAGATTTCTCTCCATACTTCTACCTATGACACAAACCTTCCTTCCATGCTTGATACCACGCTCAATGGCTTGATAAACCCTATGAATATTTGAGCTAAATGTGCTCATTATCACCCTACCCTTAGCTGTGGCAAAGATAGAATCAAAGGTCTTACCCACGCTACTTTCACTCTTTGTAATTCCATCTTTATAGCTATTTGTAGAATCACTTAATAAGCATAAAACACCACGCTCTCCATAATATGCCAAACGATTTAAATCTGTTGGGTATCCATCAATTGGTGTGTGATCGATCTTAAAATCTCCTGTGTGGATTATTGTCCCAGCCTTTGTAGTGATGGCTAACGCACTTGCGTCGATTATAGAGTGCGTAATATGAATGAGCTCAAACTCAAATTCTCCAAGCTCATAGACCTTGCGTTTTTCAATCGGGCGAAAATAGCTTCTAAAAGATTTTAGCCCGTGCTCTTCAAATTTATTACTTATCATTCCCAAAGGAAGTGGTGTAGCGTAAATTGGGAATTGAAATTCCTTGAAAAAATATGGCACCGCTCCAATGTGATCTTCGTGTGCGTGAGTAATGATAATGCCTCTAATCTTATTTTTAATCTTTCTAACATAATCAAAATCTGGCACCAAAATATCCACACCATGCATACTCTCAGTCGGAAAGCTCATACCAATATCGATGATTATCGCATCGTTATTTGTCTCAAATATCGTCATATTTCCACCGATTTCACCAAGCCCTCCAAGTGGAGTTATGGTAATTTTATGCTCGGCCGAATTTAGATATTTCAAAGGCTCAAGACGCAACTCATGGCTAGCCTTATTTGCCTCGATAGCGGCTTTCATATCCTTTTGCCACTCTTCATTGCCGCTGATTTTGACTGTAGGATTGCTATTTTTACGGCGTTTTTTAGCTTTTTTGGCTTGATCTTTTGCCTCTGTGGTTGGCAGATCTGAATTTACGATAGCTTGATTAGCTTCTTTTTTTAAGTTATCTTTATGATTGCGGTATCTTCTTTTTTTACTAGGCTTCTCGCCTAGAGTTTGGGTATTCTCTTCGTTCATTTTTGGCCTCTTTAAATAGTTTTAAATACAAGGCGACACAAAGCTCATGCGGACGAATACTAAGTGGCAAATTCTCCCTAGCTAAAAAGTCTTGTATAAAACTTTTTGAGCTAAAGGTGGATAAATTCTTTAATAGAGTTTTACGCGGAGCTAAGAAAGCAGATTTTAAAAACCTTTCAAATTCTAAAGCTTCAAATCCGCCTATCAAATCCCTATCTTTGATAATTCTTATAACCGCAGAGACTACCTTAGGCTGCGGATTAAACGCAGTTGCAGGCACATCAAAAAGCAACTCCACATCGCCTTTTATTTGAGCTAGGATTGATAATGCGCTAAACTCGCTATCACCTGCCTTAGCACTAAATTTCAAGGCTACCTCTTTTTGAATCATAACAACAAGCCCCTTGCATCTGCTATCACTAAGCGCCTTTAAAATTATATTTGTCGCTACATAATATGGCAAATTCGCAACCAAAAAATAGTCTTGCCTAGCTATCTCATCCCATGATTTAAGAGCGTCGGCATTGATTATTTTTAGCTTTTGCTCTGAAATCTCACTAGCAAATTTATCTAGCAAAATCTCATAAAGCTCGCTGTCAATCTCAAAACACTCGATTTTCCCACTAAATTCTACAAGCTTTTGTGTTAAATCACCTAAGCCAGGCCCAATCTCTACAATCCTATCTAAATTATTGGGAATCGCTTTGATGATTTTAGCTTTTATACCATCATCAATTAAAAAATTTTGACCAAATTTCTTTTTTGCTTGTATCATAGTTGGCCATTTTAGCTAAATTTGACTGAATTTATAGTAAAATAAAAATAAAAAGTCGCAAAAATGAGAAATTTCGCAAAAAGAATTATACCTTGCTTAGATGTCAATAATGGAAGAGTTGTAAAAGGGGTTAATTTCGTAGGATTAAAAGACGCTGGAGATCCAATCGAAGTAGCCAAAAGATACAATGATGAAGGTGCTGATGAGTTATGCTTTTTGGATATTACTGCTAGTAGTGATGGTAGAGATACTATCGTTCATGTGGTAAAAGAGGTCGCAAAACAGCTATTTATCCCGCTTACTGTGGGTGGTGGAATTCGTAAAATAGATGATATATCCAAACTTTTAAATGTAGGTTGCGATAAAGTTAGCCTAAACTCATCAGCTGTAGATAATCCAAATTTAATATATGAAGCTGCGAAAAAATTTGGCTCTCAATGCGTTGTAGTCGCAATCGATGTCAAAAAAAATAGTAATGGTAGCTACAATGTATTTGTCCATGGTGGTAGAAAGGATACCGAGCTAGATGCGATAGAGTGGGCGAAAAAAGTTTATGATCTAGGCGCTGGAGAGATACTTCTAACATCGATGGACGCCGATGGGACAAAGGCTGGATATGACCTAGCTATAACATCAGCTATATCAAATTTAGTCCAAATACCAGTTATCGCAAGTGGTGGAGCTGGAACTATGGAGCATATCTTAAAAGCTTTTCAAGCTGGTGCTGACGCAGCTTTAGCAGCTAGTATATTTCACTATAAAGAGATTGAAATTTTAAAATTAAAAGAGTTTTTAAAAGCAAATCAAATTGGGGTTAGAATTTAAATATGGCTATAAATTCTAGCTTAAATAGCGATATTTTGATAGTTTGTGCTGGAGCGATGGAGAGCTTTGAATTTGCTAAATCAATTGGGATTGGCATGGTAGAACCAGCGATAAATTTAACCAAAATTTTGCTAAATTCAAATAGACTTCCTAAGAAAATTATATTTATAGGAAGTTGCGGATTATATGGAGATGAAAAACTGCTTGAAATTTATAAAAGCACTCAAGCTTGTAACTATGAAATAGCTGGTATAATGGGTCTTGGATACACTCCAATTGATATGAAAATAGCAAAAGTTTCACAAGAAACAAACATTATAAACTCATCAAATTTCATAACAAACTCAAAAGATATTTCTATTAAATTTAAGAATTTAGGATTTATGGCTGAGAATATGGAGGCTTATGCTATTTGGTGTGTGGCGATGAAATTTAATATTGATTTTGAGCTAATCTTATGTGCGACAAACTACTGTGATGAAAATGCCCACAATGACTTTATCAAAAACTATCCAAAAGCTAAAGTTAATATCACAAAATATCTAAAATCAGAAGGAATTATATGAAAAATTTGCTTGATTATACTCAAGATGAATTAGCAGAGTTTATCCAGCCTAAATTTAGAACAAAGCAAATTTATGAGTGGATCTATAAGAAAAACGCAAAAACATTTGATGAGATGAGTAATCTACCAAAGGATATTAAAGAGCGTTTAAAGGGCGAATTTTATCTTGAACCGCTTGAGATGATTAAAAATGAAATTAGCCTAGATGGGAGTATCAAATATCTATTTAGACTTCGTGATGGCAAGACTATAGAAAGTGTGCTACTACCGATGAAAGAGGAGCTAATAGATCAAAATGGCAAGACTCAAAGACACGCTAGATACACAATCTGCGTTAGCTCACAAGTAGGGTGTAAGATGGGGTGTAGCTTTTGTCTAACGGCAAAAGGTGGCTTTATCCGTAATCTAACTCCAGGAGAGATAGTAGGGCAAATTCTATGGATAAAAAGGGAGAATAACATACCTTACGAACGCAGAGTAAATATCGTATATATGGGTATGGGCGAACCACTTGATAATCTAAATAATGTAGCAAAAGCCATAAATATTCTAAAAGATAATGATGGCTTATCCATAGGAGCTAGGCGTCAGACCATTAGCACAAGTGGGCTAGCTAGTCAGATTAAAAAGCTTGGAGAGATGGATTTGGGTGTGCTTTTGGCTATATCTTTACACGCTGTTACAGATGAATTAAGAGAGAAGTTAATGCCAGTTAATAAAGCCTACAATATCGCCAGCGTTATGGACGCTGTGCGTGAATTTCCAATTGATATGAGAAAAAGAGTAATGTTTGAATATCTCATAATGGATAAGGTCAATGACACTCTAAGCGACGCTAAGGCTCTTGTCAAGCTACTTCATGGGATTAAGGCAAAGGTGAATTTAATACTATTTAATCCGCACGAAGGTAGCCCATATCAAAGACCAAGTATTGAAAATGTAGAGAAATTTAGAGATTATCTACAATCTCGTGGCGTTACATGCACCATTCGCCAAAGCAAGGGACTTGATATAAGTGCTGCGTGCGGACAACTAAAAGAAAGAAGCAAAGGAGAGAGTAGTGCCACTGCTTGATATAGCACAATTAGTCTTTATAACTATAGTTGTAGCCATCGGACTAATTGGAATGATATATGTGATAAAATCTGATAAATAGACTATATTGCCTTGATTTCTTAGCTGCATTTTTCGCAAATGCCTTTGATAACGGCACTTTTAACGCTCTTACCGGGCAAATTTGGTATCTCTATCTCCTCCATTTTATGGCATGTCTCACATACGAAATATGCCTTGGCATGGTCTGATAGCTCATAAAAACTCTTATGCTCTATCTCATTTTTGATAACCAAATTTTTGCTTAAAAGAATATCTAAATTTCTATAAATTGTCGTTTTATTTGCTTTGATTTTAGATAGAAATTCATCATAGCTTATAGGTCTATTTGACTGTTGTAACATCTCTACTAGCTCCACTCTAAGCGGAGTTACGGCTATATCATGATTTTGTAAAAAAGTAGAAGCTAACATTAATTCCCCTTTCTTATCCAAAATAATATCATAAAAAGAATTAAAATAAGCAAAGCTAAATTTTAATTTTAAGATGCAACTAAGTTGCATATGATATAATTTCCGCATTTTAAATTCAAAAAAGGAATATAAATGAAAAAACTAATCTCCACTTTATGTATAGGTGCGACATTTTTGTATTCAAAGCCTGTTGTTACTACTAGCATATTGCCTACAAAATATTTCGTTGAGCAAATAGCAGGCGATAGCGTAAATATCAATCATATGGTAAATCCAGGCTCTGATCCGCACATATACGAGCCACGCCCAGAGCAGATGAAAAATTTAGAAAAAAGCGATATTTTCTTTGCTGTTGGTATGGAATATGAAAATAGTTGGCTACCAAAATTTGCAAAAAACTATCCAAATTTGGATATTGTAAAAACTCAAAAAGATGTCCCAATGCTATCTAGCGTAGATCACGATCATCACGATCATCAGCATGATAATCACAAAGAGCATAAAAAGAGCTATGATGGAATTTTTGATGATAAAGATATAAAAGATAGGGATATTAGTGATTGGAATGGAGAGTATAATAGCATATATCCATATTTATTAGATGGTAGCTTTGATATTGTATTAGAGGCCAAAGCAAGCGCTCCAAATAGTAATAAAAATTTCAAAGAGTATAAAGAGTATTATAAAAAAGGCTATAAAAGCGATATAAACCGCATAGTTATAAACAATGAAAATATCAGTTTTCATACTAAAAATGGGGTAAATGAAGGAAAATATATCTATAAAGGCTATGATATACTAACATACAAAAGCGGTAAAAGGGGCGTTAGATACCAATTTGAAAATGTAGATCCAAATAGTAAAGCTCCTAAATTTATTCAATTTAGCGATCACGAAATCACTCCTACTAAAGTGTCTCACTTCCATATCTATATGGGAGATGATAGCTTTAAAAAATTGAGTTTAGAGCTAGAAAATTGGCCTACTTTTTATAAAACTAGTATGACAAAAGCAGATATAGTAGAAGATATGCTAGAGCATATAGATAGCAATTTTGATTCTCACATATGGCTTGATCCTATACTTGTTAAAATCCAAGCAAAAAATATAGCCGATGCTCTAATATCCCACTATCCAAAAAATAGAGCTTTATATGAGGAAAATTTAGCTAAATTTTATAATGAGCTTGATATGCTAGATAGCTATATAAAAGAGCAGCTAAATGGTATAAAAAATAGAAATTTCATAGTTTATCACCCATCTTGGGCGTATTTTGCTAAGAGATACAATCTTAATCAAATAGCCATAGAGACTGAAGGCAAAGAGCCTAAACCAACTCAACTAGCAAATTTGATTAAAGAGGCCAAAGAAGAAAATGCTAAAGTTATATTTGTAGCGCCACAATTTTCAAAAAAAGCGGCCAAACTCATTGCCGATGAAGTAGGAGCAAATGTCGTAGAGATAGATCCATTGGCTAAAGATTGGATAAAAAATATGAAAAATACAGCAGATGCTTTTAAAAGAAGTTTATAAGATTAATTTTGTTATAAACTATATTAAATTTATCTAAACTACTATAATTCAAATTTCATCTTGGAGCTAATATCATACTTAGCTCCTTGAAATCTAAATTTCACCCTATTTGAGTGGAGCATAAGCCTACTTGCTCCAGTTAAATTTATACGCTCATTTAGGCTCATTTTACCATCTAAAATTCTCTCTATATCACATCGCTCAAGCCCATAAATAGGATCGCCTAAAATTCTATGTTTCACATAAAACATATGAAGTCTAATCTGGTGCTGACGCCCAGTTAATGGGGCGCACTCGACTAAGGTTGTATCTGTCTTACTATCAAATTTAACTACACGAAATAGCGTCACAGCACGCTTACCCTCATCGCAAATTCGCATTCTAATCTTAATATCATCATAATCATCTGTAATATCCATTGCCCTATCTATAACAAACCAATCTTGGCTATCCATCAAGTCAAATTTACCCATAAAATCCATATAATCTTCTGGAGTAAATCTATTAAATTCGCTAGTTGATATTATGCCACTGACAATAGCTAAATAGCTTTTAAAAATCTCTCTATTTTCAAACATTCTCTTAAGCTCTCTTACTACTTCTACGCTCTTACCAACTACAATAACTCCGCTTGTCTCCCTATCTAATCTATGAGCCACGCTAGCATTTTTGCCCCATAAAGTCCAAATCTCATCACACAAACTATACTTACAATTTCTGCCATTTGGATGGGTTAAAACCCCGCTTGGTTTATCAAATACACCAAATTCATCACACTCAAAAATAGGCTTTAATCCTTTTGGCTCACACGCATAATCTATTAAAAATATATCCCCATTTGCTACACTATTTTTTTTCAAAACCAAATCATTGTTATCTATGATTCTACCGCTATCGCATAGCTTTTGAGCCTCTTTCATACTATAGCCTTGGCTTAATAGAATTTGATACGCTTTTTTACCATAAAATTCACCGATTTTCATCTTTACATAAGCCATTTATTAACCTAAATTTTATAAGATTTTTTATATAATATCGAATTTAATATAAAAATCAGCAAATAAAAGGTTCTAAATATGGTACAAAGATATGCTAGAAAAATTATGAGTGATAAGTGGAGTATGCAAGCCAAATATGATGCTTGGCTAAAAGTAGAACTCGCTGCTGTAAAAGCGTGGAATAAGCTAGGCTTCATACCAGATGATGAGTGCCAAAAAATCTGCAAAAATGCTAAATTTGATATAGCTCGTATAGATGAGATAGAAAAGACCACAAAACACGATGTAATTGCCTTTTTAACTAGCGTGAGCCAAAGCCTTGGTGATGAGAGCCGATTTGTTCACTTTGGTATGACAAGTAGCGATTGTATCGATACAGCCGTAGCACTTCAGATAAAAGATAGTATGGAGCTAATCTTAAATGATGTAAAAACCTTAATGGAAACTATCAAAAATAGAGCCTACGAGCATAAAAATACCCTAATGGTCGGCAGAAGTCATGGAATTCATGGCGAACCAATAACATTTGGCTTAGTCCTTGCTATATGGTATGATGAGATCAAAAGATCTTATGAGCTTTTAGAGCACTCAAAAAGCGTTATTAGCACCGGTATGATAAGCGGTGCGATGGGAAATTTCGCCCACGCTCCACTTGAGCTAGAAGAGTTAGTATGTCAAAATTTAGGTCTAAATCCAGCCCCAGCAAGTAATCAAGTAATCCAAAGAGATCGCTACGCTCAAGTGATATCGGCTCTAGCCATACTAGCTAGTAGTTGTGAGAAGATAGCAGTAGCCATAAGGCACTACCAAAGAACCGAAGTTTATGAGGCTGAGGAGTATTTTAGCCCAGGACAAAAGGGCTCAAGTGCTATGCCACATAAAAGAAATCCAGTCTTAAGCGAGAATGTAACCGGGCTTTGTAGGATGATCCGCAGCTACGCTATCCCAGCTATGGAAAATGTGGCCCTTTGGCATGAGCGAGATATAAGCCACTCAAGTGTAGAGAGATTTATCTTGCCTGATGCCTTTATCACGAGTGATTTTATGCTAAATAGATTAAATGGAATTTTAGCAAATTTGGTTATATATCCAGAAAATATGATGAAAAATTTAAATCTCACAGGCGGATTGGTCTTTTCTCAAAGAGTCCTTTTAGAGCTACCAAAACAAGGCGTAAGCAGAGAAGACGCATACAAAATCGTCCAAAGAAATGCTATGAAAGTTTGGGCTGATTTACAAGAGGGTAAAAAAGCTCTTAATGAAAATGGCGAGAGTCTATTTTTACAAAATTTATTAAACGATAATGAGCTAAAAGAGAAATTAGATGAAAATGCGATAAAAGCGTGTTTTGACTATGATTACTATACAAAAAATGTAGATAGAATATTTCAAAGAGTATTTAAAATTTAAAAAAAGGTATTAACGATAATATGAAAGTTATAAAAAGAAATGGTAGAACCGAAGAGCTAGATATATCTAAGATCAAAAAATACACAAGCGAAGCTGTAGATGGATTAGATAATGTAAGCTTAAGTGAGCTTGAAGTTGATGCGAAAATTCAGTTTCGTGATAATATCACAACTGAAGAGATCCAGCAAACTCTTATAAAAACTGCAGTTGATAAGATCGACATTGACCGCCCAAACTGGACATTTGTCGCAGCTAGGCTATTTTTGTATGATTTATATCACAAAGCTACTGGATTTAGCGGATATAACACTCTTCAAGACTATCTAGATAGAGCTGAAAAAGAAGGAAGAATCCTACTAGGTTTAAAGGAAAAATATGATCTTGAAGATCTAAACGCATATATAAAACCAGAGCGAGATATGCAATTTACATATCTTGGGATAAAAACCCTTTATGATAGGTATCTTATAAAAGATAAAAATGGTAAACCAATCGAGCTACCTCAGCAGATGTTTATGGCTATTGCTATGTTTTTAGCTCAAAATGAGCTTGACTCTCAAAGCTGGGCGAAAAAATTCTATGATATAATCAGCAAATTTGAAGTAATGCTAGCAACTCCAACTCTAAGCAACGCTAGAACCACAAGACATCAGCTCTCAAGTTGCTATGTCGGAAGCACTCCTGATAATATAGAGGGGATTTTTGATAGTTATAAAGAGATGGCGTTGCTTTCTAAATTTGGTGGTGGTATCGGCTGGGACTGGTGTAAGGTGCGTGCGATGGGTGGAAGCATAGATGGGCATAAAAACGCTGCTGGTGGGATAATACCATTTTTAAAAGTTACAAATGATATCGCAGTCGCAGTCGATCAGCTAGGGACTAGAAAGGGCGCGATAGCGGTTTATATCGAGCCTTGGCATATGGATGTAAGCGACTTTTTAGACCTTCGTAAAAACTCTGGCGAAGAGCGTCGCAGAGCTCATGAGTTATTTCCAGCTTTGTGGATAAATGATCTTTTTATGCAAAGGGTAGAAAATAACGAGAGATGGACGCTATTTGACCCAGCAGATACTCCTGATCTTTGCGATTTATATGGAGATGAATTTCAAAAAAAATATCTAGAGTATGAAAATAATCAAGATATAGCTAAAAGTGTAGTCCAAGCCAAAGAGCTATGGAAGAAGATTCTCACAAGCTATTTTGAGAGTGGAATGCCATTTTTATGCTTTAAAGATAGTGCAAATAGAGTTAATCCAAACTCCCATAAAGGCATAATTAGAAGCTCAAATTTATGCACTGAAATTTTTCAAAATACCGAGCCAAACTACTACCAAACCAAGGTCACATACACAGATGGAAGCTACGATCTATTTGATGAAAATATAGATATAACAGTTGATGGTGGATATACTAAAAAGGCTAAAAAGATTACTGCGTTAGATAGATTAAATAATAAAGATATATTTATAGTAGAAAAAGGATTAAAAGATGGTAAAACAGCCGTTTGTAATCTAGCTAGTATAAATTTAAGCAAAATCAACACGCCAGAAGATATAGCAAGAGTAACTCCAATAGCCATTAGAATACTTGATAATGTAATAGATCTAAATTTCTATCCACACGCTAAGGTTAAACATACAAATTTAGCCAGTCGCTCAATCGGGCTTGGGGTTATGGGCGAGGCTGAAATGCTAGCTACAAAGCAGATAAAATGGGGTAGCTACGAACACCTTGAAAAAATAGATGAAATAATGGAAAATATCAGCTACAACGCCATTTACGCTTCATCAAATTTAGCAGTAGAAAAGGGTATTTATCCAGATTTTATAGGCTCAAACTGGAGCAAAGGAATATTCCCAATAGACCTAGCAAATCCAAACGCAAAAGCCCTTGTCAATCGTGGCGGAAGTCTATTTGATGAGGGAAATTGCGACTGGGAAAAATTAAGAGAGAAGGTCAAAAAAGATGGAATAAGAAATGGCTATTTAATGGCTATAGCACCAACTTCAAGCATAAGTATATTAGTAGGAACGACCCAAACCATCGAGCCTGTGTATAAACGAAAATGGTTTGAGCAAAACTTAAGCGGTATGACCCCTTGCGTTGTGCCAAATTTAAGCCCTGAAACTTGGCAATACTACACTCCAGCATATGAGCTAGACCAAAGGCTACTTGTTAAAGCTGGTGCGATCCGCCAAAAGTGGATAGATCAAGGTCAAAGCCTAAATATATTTATGAGCCTAGATAAAGCTAGTGGAAAATATCTAAGTGAAATTTACACTCTAGCGTGGAAATTAGGGGTAAAATCCACATACTATCTAAGAAGTGAAAGCCCAGACTCAAGCCATCTTGATAATAAGCCAATTGACCGAAGTATAGAGTGTGAAGGTTGTCAGTAGATTAAGATTTTACATTAAAACTATGAGTTAAAGCTATTGCTATAGCATCAGTTATATCAAGTGGCTTTATCTCTTTATTGATCCCTAGCATCTTCTTTACCATAAAGGCTACTTGCTCTTTTGCTGCTTTGGCTTTGCCAGTTACTGCTTTTTTAATTTGAAGTGGAGTATATTCGCTAAATTCACCATGAATTTGAAGTATTTTAAGACTAAGGGCACCTCGAAACTGAGCGAGTTTTAAGACGGTTTTTGGATTATGAGCATAAAATATATCCTCAATCGCCACCGCATCAATCTTATGCGTTTTAAATATAAGATCTAGCCCTTCGCAAAGCTGGGTTATTTGGTATTGTAAGCTATCTTGCTCTATTTTTATAAGTCCAGCTTCAATTAATATCTTTTTATTGCCAATTTTCTCAATTATCGCATAGCCGCAATTGCGAGTTCCAGGGTCTATTCCTAAGATTTTCACATATATCCTTTTGAGTTATTCACATTATTCACATATAATCTAAATTCAAAATCACAATAATACCATAATAAGTCATTTTTAATTAAATTTTTAGTAAAATATTAGCCAATAAATTTAAAGGGAAAAGATTGCTAGGTGTAGAAGCGATTGAAATTTTAAGCCAAGAAATATCAAAAAGTGAGATGGATAACTACATTTCACAGATTAAATTTAATGAAAAAAGCTCAAATTCTCAAAGGGTAGTCTTCATCGCTCCAAATGAACTTATAGCTAGATTTATCCAGACAAAATATTCTAATAAATTAGCTAGTATCTATGAAATTCACACAGGTTTAAAACCTCAAGTTATCATCACAACGCAAAAAGCAGACTTAAATATCAAGTTAAAAGATGTAAATGTAAAAGAGATAAAGAGCCAAAGCTCACTATTAAATCCTAGCTATACATTTGATAATTTTGTCGTTGGAGACTCTAATCAATTTGCTTTTATCAGCTCAAAGCAAGTAGCCGCAAACCCTGGAAAAGCCTATAATCCACTATTTATCTATGGTCCAACTGGTCTTGGTAAAACTCATCTTTTACAATCTATAGGAAATGAATGCTTAGAAAATGGCAAAACCGTTATTTGCATTACAAGTGAGCAATTTACAAGTGATTTTATAAGAAATGTAGAAAATAGAACTATGAATAAATTTAAAGAAAAATATCGTAATTGCGATGTTTTACTTATCGATGATGTTCAATTTTTCCATAAATCAGAAAAAACTCAAGAGGAGTTTTTCCATACTTTTAATGAAATTCACTCTAAAAATGGTCAAATAGTTATGACCTCAGACAAACCTCCAAAAATGCTAAAAGGCTTTGAAGAGAGATTAAAAAGTCGTTTTGAGTGGGGACTTATGGCTGATATTACTCCACCAGAGCTAGATACCAAAATTAGAATTATCAAGACTAAATGCGAATTTGACAAAATAGAATTAAGCGATGATATAATAGAATATATCGCTTCAAATATGGGCGATAATATAAGAGAGATAGAAAGCGCTATAATCAATATCAATGCTTTTGCTAATATTATGCGTCAAAATATCACACTTGAATTTGCCAAAAATGTCATAAAAGATCAGATAAAAGAGAAAAAAGAAGCCATAAGCTTAGAAAATATAATACAATATGTATCTTATGAGATGAATATAAAACCAAGTGATATAAAGAGCAAAAATCGCACAAAAAACATTGTAGAAGCTCGTAGAATTTGTATATACTTAGCTAAAACCTTAACCCCAAATTCAATGCCACAACTAGCTTCACATTTTGGGTTAAAAGACCATAGTGCTGTAAGCCATAATATCAAAAAAATTAATAATTTAATAGAAAATGATAGCTATTTTAAAGCTAGATTAGAAGAGTTAAAAAATAAAATATTATCAAAGGAATAGTGAATATGTGTGAAAATTATATTGCGAGTTATTCAATAAAATTTAACCAAATTTACGGCGTTTTGTGTAGTTATTCACAAAATCAACAAACTAACTAAAAACAAAAAATAAATTTAAAAATAAAGGCAAAAAATGAAAGTTTTAATCAAAAAAAATATCTTAGAAACAATAATAATAAACACAAGTTCATATCTTGATAAAAAAGATCTAAGCTCAATCACATCTCATATATTCATAAGTGCTAAAGACTCTCTTTTAACAATCAAAGCTACAGATAATGAGATTGGACTAAGCTATAAAGCTTCAAATGTAAATATAATTGATGAAGGTATAGCTACTGCAAATGGTAAAAAACTTCTTGATATTATAAAAAGCTTAAAAGATGGCGAAGTTATGCTAGAGACAGTTCAAAACCATCTATATATAAAACAAAATAATTCAAAATATCGCCTACCTATGCAAAAAGCTGATGATTTCCCAGATTTCCCAACAATTGAAAATAAAAAAAGATTTAATATAAACGCAGCAAATCTAAGCAAAAGTTTAAAGAAAATCACAAATTCAATAGAAAATACTAATTCCAAAATAGAATTAACAGGTGCATTAATAGATATTAAAAATGAAAATATAAATTTAGTCGGGACAGATACAAAAAGACTTAGCATATACACACTAGATATAAAATCAGAAAATGAACCATTTAGTATAATAATTCCTAAAAAAGCTATAGTTGAAATTCAAAAAATATTCTATGAAAATATCGAAATTTACTATGATGAAAATATCTTTATCGCAATTAGCCAAAATTTCGAATTTTTCACAAAATTGATAAATGGACGCTATCCAGACTACGCAAGAGTAATACCAAAAGAGTCTAAAATAAATATAACACTAAATCGTGAAAAAATGATAGAAGGCATTAAAACCATATCAATGCTATCTGAAATTATAAAAATTACAATAACTCCAGAAAATATATCATTTGAAAGTATCAATAATGATAATAGCGAAGCAAAAACCATAATAGAACAAAAATTTAATATAGAAGAAAATATAATATTAGGAGTAAAAAATAGATTTATACTTGATTTCTTATCAAGCATTGAAGATAGCGAATTTACTCTATCTTATAATGATTTAGGACTTCCATTTGTGCTTAGTTGCGAAGAGTTAAAAACAATAATAATGCCTATAAATATTTAAGGATTAAGATGGAAAATTTAGAAAAAAAAGATTATGGCGCTGGAAATATCAAGGTTTTAAAAGGTCTTGAAGCCGTTAGAAAACGCCCTGGAATGTATATAGGCGATACTAATATAAATGGTCTTCATCATATGATCTATGAAGTAGTAGATAACTCCATAGATGAAGCAATGGCTGGATATTGCGATACTATCGATATTGAGCTTACAAATGAAGGCTCAGCTATAATCACAGATAATGGTAGGGGAATTCCAGTAGATATTCATCCAACTGAGAAAATTTCAGCTGCGACTGTGGTTTTAACCGTTCTGCACGCTGGGGGTAAATTTGATAAAGATACATATAAAGTATCAGGCGGACTTCATGGAGTTGGTGTATCAGTTGTCAATGCTCTATCTAAAAAATTAGTTTTAAATATAAAAAGAGATGGCAAACTTCATCGCCAAGAATTCGCCGAAGGCATACCTCAAAGCGATTTAGAAGTTATCAAAACTACAAATAGAACTGGAACTAGCGTAGAGTTTTGGCCTGATGATACTATCTTTGAAATAACTAAATTTGATAGAGAAATTTTAGCCAAAAGATTTAGAGAATTAGCATATTTAAATCCAAAAATTACTATAAATTTCAAAGATCAAAGAGATGGATTTAAAGAGAGTTATCACTTTGATGGCGGACTTGAGAGCTTTGTAACTGATATGAATAAGAGCAATCCAGTAAGCAAAGCTGTGAGCTTTAGCGGTGGGGAAGATGATGTTATAGTTGATTTTGCTCTTTTATATAATGATACATATAGCGAAAATTTATTAAGCTTTGTAAATAATATTAAAACCCCTGATGGCGGAACTCACGAAGCTGGATTTAGAGCTGGGCTTACTAGAGCTATTACAAACTACATAGCAGCAAATGCCGCTACTCGTGAAAAAGATACTAAAATCACTGGAGATGATATAAGAGAAGGTCTTATAGCTGTTGTAAGCGTCAAGGTTCCAGAGCCACAATTTGAAGGGCAAACTAAAGGCAAACTTGGCTCAAGCTATGTAAAACCAATAGTCCAAAAGATGACTTTTGAAGTGCTTTGTAAATATTTTGAAGAAAATCCAAACGAAGCAAAAGCCATTATGAATAAAGCTCTAATGGCAGCTCGTGGCAGGGAAGCAGCTAAAAAAGCAAGAGATTTAACACGCAAAAAAGATAGTTTAAATAGCGTTGGAACATTGCCTGGTAAATTAGCTGATTGTCAAAGCAAAGATCCAAGTGAGAGCGAAATTTACCTTGTTGAGGGCGATTCTGCTGGAGGCTCAGCAAAGCAAGGTCGTGATAGAGTATTTCAAGCTATTTTGCCACTTCGTGGTAAAATTTTAAATGTAGAAAAGAGTAGGCTTGATAAAATTTTAAAATCCGAAGAGATAAAAAATATGATAACCGCATTTGGTTGTGGTATCGGTGATGAGTTTGATGCTAGTAAGCTAAGATACCATAAAATCATCATTATGACTGATGCTGATGTCGATGGAAGCCATATCCAAACCCTACTTCTTACATTTTTCTTTAGATTTCTTACACCAATTATCGAAAATGGAAATGTCTATTTAGCTCAGCCACCACTTTATAGATATAAAAAAGGCAAAAAAGAAATTTATTTAAAAGATGAAAAAGCCTTAAATGAATTCCTTATAGAAACTGGCATTGAGAGCGAAGATTTCCAAGGAGTTGGTAGTAATGATTTGATAGATTATCTAAAATTAATTAGTACATATAGAACGGTTTTAAATGAGCTTAAAAAGCGTTTTAATGTCCTAAGTGCGATTAGATATATGATAGAAAATCCAGATATTATAAGCAAAGATTTCAAAGAGTTATTTGAGATTATAAAAGTTGAGCTAGATAGTCAAAACTATAATATTTTAAACTCATATGTCAATGAAAATGAGATTAGAATTTATGTCCAAACACCAAGCGGACTTGAAGAGTTAGTTATAGATGACTCTTTATTTGTCAATCCTTTATACATTGAGGCAGTTCATATATACTCTAAGATGAAAGAGCGTGAGATCGATCTTAATGGGGATCCTTTAGAAATCTTAGAAAATATCGAAAAAAGTGCGAAAAAAGGTGCTTATATCCAGCGTTACAAAGGTTTAGGTGAGATGAATCCAGAGCAACTTTGGGAGACTACTATGAATCCAGAAAATCGCCGTTTGCTTAAAATAGATGTCAAAGATATGCAAAGTGCAAGTGATATATTTGAGCTATTTATGGGTGATGAGGTCGAGCCAAGGCGAGAGTATATCCAAGCTCATGCTAAAGATGTTAAGCATTTAGATGTATAAGGATAGGTATGCAAAATTTAAAATATGGTGAAAAAATCATAGCCCAATTTGACCTTGATAAGGATTTTGAGATATGGCCAAATAGTGCTAATAAAGATTACGCTATTAAAATTACACTACCTGAGTTTGCTTGTTTTTGTCCAAGGAGTGGCTATCCAGATTTTGCTACAATTTATCTTACATATGTTCCTGATAAATTTGTAGTAGAGTTAAAAGCTTTAAAACTATATATCAATAGCTTTTTAAATCGCCATATCAGCCACGAAGCTAGTATAAATGAAATTTATGATACATTAGATAGTAAGTTAAAACCAAAATATTTAAGAGTTGTGGGTGATTTTAATCCAAGGGGTAATGTCCATACAATCATAGAAGTAGATAGTAATATGATAAGAGAGCAAAAATATGATACAAGCTCTATTGAATTCCAAAGTACTAGGAAATTTAACTAATGATAAACCCAAGGCTTATTGAGCATATTTTTAAAGCGGCCAATATCTCAAGGTGGAATGACTACCCTAAAATGGTTGATTTATTAGAATTAGATAAACAAGCTCATAAATTTATCATTGCCTATTTTATCGCTAAGCTTGAAAATAATATAGATATGCGATATATAATCGAAGGTGGGGTGTTTGAGTTTTTAAGTAGAGTTGTGGTTACTGATATTCGCCCAGATGTCTTTCATCACATTCAAAAGACCAAAGCTTCTCAGATAAATAGCTGGGTTTTAACGAATTTAGAGCCATTAATAGATGATATAGATGGGGGTAAATTTCTAGAAAGATTTAGGAATTTTATAGATGATAAATCTCATCTAAAAGAGAAATTAATCTTAAAAGCTGCTAGCTATCTAGCTACAAAATGGGAATTTAGTATCGTATATCAAACTAGTAAATTTTTAAATAATATCGATGAGTTAAAACAGCAAGTAGATGAGGAGTTAGAGGATTATTATGAGCTAATTGGTGTTAGGAAAATTGCGATGAATCAAAAATTAGCTCGTATTGTTGATTTAAGCGGAAGATTGAGATTTCAAAAGCGCTGGGCACAAACTAGTAGAATTCCAGAAACTGCAGTTTTAGGGCATATGCTTGTTGTGGCGATATTTGGTTATTTTTATTCACTTAAAGTTGGGGCAAATTCAAAAAGATTAGAAAATAATTTTTATTGTGCTTTATTCCACGATTTACCAGAGAGCCTAACTCGTGATATTATAAGCCCTGTTAAATATGGCATTGATGGGTTAAATGAGATAATTAGCGAGTATGAGATGAGACTGATTGAAGATAAAATTCTCCCATATGTCCCACAAAGCTTTAGAGATGAATTTAGCTATATTTTAGGCGTTAGAAATGATAATGGAGTGCTTAAAAAAGATGAATTTGAAAACAGAATTTGCCGCACAACTCCACAGCCATATCATGGAAGTATGAGTAATGTAAATGATGATGAGTATAATAGCATTGATGGCAAGGCTTTGAAATATTGCGATAGATTAGCTGCTTTTGTGGAGGCGGGGCTATCTATAAGCTATGGTGTAAAGAGTAAAGATTTAGTCCAAGGTTTTCAAAATATAAGAGCTAAATTTAAAAGAAATCCAAAAATCGAAGGGGTGGATTTTAATCAAATTTGTATAGATTTTATGGAGTATTTCGGTATAAAAAACCTCTCCCCAGATGACTGCGGCACACACCTGTAAAAAGTGCTCTGCTATGTTCCCATCCTGAAGCGGTGCTTTTTAAAAGCATTGCACAGGTCTAAGGAAAGGCGGATAAGATTATATCCATATTTTACTTAAAGTAGGATTATGATGAGTTATAAATTAAATTTTTTATCTATTTTTCGTGAGCTTTTTGTCCCACATTATCGCTCTTTAGAGTTTAGGGCTAAAATTTTAACCGCTATACTAATTGCTAAAAAGAGTATATCAGATAGTGATTATTACGAAGTAGAAGATATAGCAAAAGATATATATGGCAATGATGAGAAGAGAATCCACATCTTAGTCCAAACGATAAAAGAGTATGTAGATAAGGCAACTCAAGGCAGTAAGCTAAATTTGGATATTTTATTAAAAGATATAGATTATGAGTTAAAATTAATCAAAAGATATGTCAAAAAAATTGATTTTGAACACCTTAGAAGATTGATGATTAATAGCGATGAGGTTGATGCTATCTTTCAGCAGCAGGTGTATGAATTTTTCCTAAATGAGGTTAGAATTTACTCACATAATTAAAATCACAATCGCTAAAATATTAAGAAATTTTAAATCTATCGCCGATTTTAATCCTACCTTCATACTCAAATTCAGTAATCTCTAGTGCCTTATCAGCACATTTTACCCAAAATCTATCCTTACTAATCCCCACTATAGCGCCATTTACGCACTTATATGTTGGAGCATTTTGATGATATATTGCTTTTATTATTTTCATCTCTTTATCATTTATTATAGCCCTTGCTAGTGGAGCTGGATGAGTGATCGCACGGATAAAGTTAAACACATCACGGCTATTTTGATTCCAATCTATCATCTCATCGCCAAATTTTCTTTGTGTGCAGTAAAAGCCGTATTTATCGATATTTGATTGCTTAATTGGCTTAAAATCTCCACCTAAAATCATCTTTAAAGCCTCATATAAAACATACCCACACTGGTTGTGAGCCGTTTGTAGCAGTGTGGAGTAGTCATCGCTATCGTTAATCTCATAGTGCTTTTGTAAAATTATATCGCCTGTATCAATTCCTTCATCTATATAATGCACAGTGATACCAAAGCTCTTTTCATCATTTATCAAAGCCCAATTTAAGATATTTCTACCACGATAAAATGGCAAGGCACCAGCGTGGCAGTTGATCGCACCAAGTGGTGTTAGATCTATAATTTGGCGTTTAAAAATTTGGTCAAATGACATAGAGACCAAAATATCACACTTAAATTTAGCAATTTTGGATATAAACTCAAGCGAATTTATATCTTTATGTTTTAAAATCTCAATCCCATAATCTTTGGCAAATTCAGCTAAAATTTTATCATCTGAGCCATTTCTAACGCAGATAAAAGCAATTTGCATATTTGGGTCTTTAATGATTATTTTAAAAGCATTATGAGACCAAATCCCATCAGCGAAGTAGCCGATTTTTAAATTTCTATTAAGGTTTGTACCCCCCCCCCTAAATTCATCATACACCTCCAAAAATTAATCTATAAAATCTCTAAGCATCTTAATCTCATCAGCCCAAATACTCTCATCAATAGTCTCTAAAATCAAAGGAATTTCATCGATTTTAGGATCATTCATAATGGATTTAAAGGCTTGCTTGCCAATGAGCCCCACTCCTAAGCTATCGTGGCGATCTTTGCGTGAGCCAAGAGCTCCTTTACTATCATTTATATGCATTCCGCTAAGGTATTTATACCCAACTATCTTATCAAATTCGCTCATAGTTTTAGCATAGCTCTCATCATCTCTAATATCATAACCACTAGCAAATAGATGGCAAGTATCGATACATACGCCTACACGACTGCTATCCTTACTCATAGCAATCAATGCTGCTAGATGCTCAAATTTATATCCTAGATTGCTACCTTGACCGGCGGTATTTTCGATAACTAGCTTGATATTTGATGAGTTTTGAAGTAGAGCATTCATCTGTTGTGCTATTAACTCCAAGCACTCATCTTCGCTTATTTGCTTTAGATGTGAGCCTGGATGAAAGTTAATAAGCTCAATCCCTAAGGCTTCGCACCTTTTAATCTCATCTAAAAATGAGTCAAAACTCTTAGCCCTAGCTTGTGGATCTGGATGACCTAAATTTACCAAATAGCTATTATGAGCTAGGATATGCTCTGGTTTTATATTGGATTTATTTAAATTTGATTTAAACTCATTAATATCGCTTTGTGTTAGTGGCTTTGCACTCCATTGTCTTTGATTTTTAACAAACAAAGCAAAGGCGTCCGCTCCGATATTTAGGGCATTTTGCACCGCATTTGCCACTCCACCACTTGCACTTACATGGGCTCCGATACGCTTCATTGTAACTCTCTTATTATGATTTTTACCATATTTTTATTATCAATAAATTTAACTAAATTATCGCAAACTTCATATTTTATCATTTTATTAGCTATATTTTGCTCAAATCCGCAATTAGTTTTTTGAAAATTTGCCCCATCATAGATTGGAATTTTAGATATGATATTATCTAAGATCTCATCATAGTGAGTTGATCTTAGATATTTTATATTAAAGCTTTGATAATCACTACAAACCCCATTAATACAGATATTTTCAGCTAGTTTTAAATTTAAAACTAACGCCCCGCTATTGTAGATTTGAATTTGAGTTTGATTAGTATATTTATGTATAAATCCAGCATCGCTAATACGCAAATTAGGCGTAATAAAACTAAATAAAACGCTACTAGAGTGCTGCGGCTGATAGGCAAAACATCCTAAAAATAGTGTAGCAAATGCTGACAAAATAGAGATTTTAAAGCTAAATTTATATATACTCAAAGTAAGCCTTTTTCAAATTTGTTAAATTATATATCTGTTTTGTAAATCTTTAATATTTTTAAGTAGCATTTAAGTAAGATTTTTATATAATTCCACTCACGCAACCGCAGTGGCCCCTTCGTCTAGCGGTTAGGACATCGCCCTTTCACGGCGGTAACACGAGTTCGAGTCTCGTAGGGGTCACCACCTATATTCTTATTTTATAAATCTTTTTTATATTTCATTTCTCAATATTTTTTTAGTTTATTTTAAATTCATTAGCCCTAAGTTAATTATATATTTATTCTTTAAATTAAGCCAAATTTTACTATAATAAAGTTCAAAAATGCCGATATAAAGCTAAATTTAAAAGGAAAAATATGCAAAATGGTAACAAAAAAGATATTCATGAGATAAAAAACGATATCTCAAAAAAAGATGAGCGAGATCTAACAGAAGATGAGAGAAAATTTAAAGAGTTAGATTCTAAAATCGCTGATAAGATCAAAAATGAAGAAGAGATTACCACTTTAGATAAAAATATAACTGCGATGATGCCTTATGCTATTGATACTTCGCTTACTCTATTTGGACTTGAAGAGAATAAGAAATTTGGCGTTTTTATGGGTAAGGATCCGCTAGATTTAAATATCGTAAATCTTGATACCAAAGAGTATTTATATGAGAGTCCAGCCAAAGATGTAGAGAAAAAAATTATAGAATTTGAAGAGGAGTATGCTAGGCATAGAGCGCTTTTTATCTATGGAATTGGCAATGGGGTTTTCTTAAAATCTATCTTGGCTAATCCAACGCATAAAAAGATATTTGTCTTCGAGCCAGAGATTGAAATTTTATATGCCGCACTTAGCTTGATTGACTTTTCTAGGGATATTTTTACTGATAGGCTTGTTATTTTAGATTCGCACAAGGTTACATTTTTGCAATTTTATATCATCTGCAAAATGCCTGATGTATTTCATAGCTTTAGGCTTTATAATTTGCATATTATCGATGATTATTATAATAATGAAAAGTATCAAGAGAATATCTTAGAATTAAATAAAACTATGCAAAAAGCAATCGTCCAAACCCTATATGAGCGTGGCAATGACTCTAAAGATTGTCTTTTAGGAATGATTCAAACCACCCAGCATCTCCCAGATGTATTTGGTGCTATACCTCTTAGAGATATTATAAATAGACGCAAAGGCAAGATAGACTCAGCCGTAGTCGTATCTACTGGCCCATCGCTTCATAAGCAGCTACCAATACTTAAAAAACTTGCTCCATACACAATTATAATAGCAGTTGATGCGAGTTATCCAATTTTAAAAGAGCATGGGATTAAGCCTGATTATGTAACATCAATAGAGAGAATTCCTCCTACTCCAGATTTTTTTAAACCTGCTAGAACTAAATTTGATGATGGGATTATATTTGTTGTGGCTTCTCTTACGCATCATGAGTCAGTTGAGAATTTACATGATAAAGATGTTTGTTATGCTTTAAGGCCGCTAAATTATGAGATGAGCTTTAAAGATTTTAAATTTGGCTATATCGGCGGGGGACAGAGCGCTGCTCATATGGCGTGGAATATCGCTCAAGCGTTAAATTGTAAAGATGTAATGCTAATAGGTCAGGATTTAGCTTATGGTGAAGATGGCACTAGCCACTCTAAGGGACATATATTTAAGGAGACTGAAATTCCCGTAGAAGAGATACCTATAATGACGCAAAAATACGGCGGTAAAGGCGAAATTCAAACTACATTTATATGGAATTTATTTAGACAATATTTCGAGCATAATATCGCAATGCTTCAAAGAAGTGATCCAAACTATAAGCTCTATAACTGCACCGAAGGTGGAGCAAGAATAGAAGGAACAACTGAAATTCCATTTAAAGAGATGGCTGATAAGATTATCGCTAAGGGCAAAAAAAAGAGCTTCAAGCCAATTTCGCCAATTAGCAAAGAAAAGCAAGAGCAACACCTAAAAAAAGCGATCAAAAATATAACTGGAATTTTCAAAACTGGTAATAGAATCCAAAAAAAATGCGAAAAGCTATATCTCAAAATCGCCAAAGAGATAGAGAGAGCTAAAAAATTAAAAGAGCAAAATAAACAAGATAAAATCAATTATAATAAGCTTCAAAAGTTATCATTTGAGATTGATAAGTTAAAAGAGTATGTCTTTAAAGATAGGGTATTTATGTCTTCATTTTATGGGATTTGCGGAGCGATGCTAAATAGCCAAGAGCTCGAACTTGCTGTTATCTCCGCTCGTAGAGCTGATAGTGATGAGGAGAAAAATGATAAATTATTTGAGTGGGTATCTTGTCAGAGCTACTGGATTTTTAGCTTAGCTGGTAGCATTGATGCGACTTTAGGCAAGTTAGCTGACGCAGCTAGTGGATTTATGGATAGTTATAAGCTCTTAGAACAATGATAAATAGCGATATTAAATCCACTTATGATGAGCATACTTACAACTCATACTCATATGCTCAAACTAGTATAGATTATCTTTGTGCGGTGGCTAGATTTCATGGTTTAGCCGCTACTGATCCATATAATGCTAAGGTGCTAGAGATAGGATGTGCGATGGGTGGCAATATCATCGGTCAAGCCATCAATCACCCAAATTCAACTTTCATAGGGATCGATCTAAGTAGCGAGCAAATTGCCATTGGCAAAGCTGCCACCCAAGGCATAGGCTGTAAAAATATAGAGCTAATTGAGATGGATATTTGTAATCTTGTGAGTGAATTTGGCGGTAAGATTGAGTTTGATTATATCATCTGTCATGGAATTTATAGCTGGGTGCCTGATTTTGTAAGAAGTGCGATTTTACAAAGTTGTCAAAAGTTATTAAGTCCAAATGGCGTGGCATTTATTAGCTATAATTGCTATCCAGGGTGGAAATATGTAGAGCCTTTGCGTGATTTTATGCGATTTAGTGCGGTTAAAAATAGCGGGAATGTAGCTGATCTTGAGTCTGGATTAAATGCTATTAAATTTCAAAAAGCCTTCTATGCTAAGTATAGTCCAAATGAATCAAGCGCTACTCATATTAAGAACTTAAATTTAGAGTATATAAATCACATTCAAAACTACCCTAAAAGCTATGTCGCACACGAATATATGGAGATTTGTAATCAGCCGTTTTATTTTTTAGATTTTGTAGCTGATGCTGGTGATAATGGGCTTTGCTATGTAGCAGATGCGACCTATCATTTTGACCCATCATTTTTGCCAGATGGTGCTATAAGTGAGTATTTTAAGCTATCATTTGATGATTATATCTCGGCTAATCAAGCTTATGATTTTCTATACTCTATTAGATTTAGAAGCTCAATCCTTACTAAATCGCAAAATCAAAGCAAACTAGCAACAAGCGATTATGATAAGGCGAAGTTCGCTCCAAATTTATATTTTAAGCTCATTAAGCCCTCACCTGAGCTATTAAATTCAGCTAAAGATACATATATCGAGCCTTTGGCTAAAGCTTTAAATGAGGCTTTTCCAGCGACTATGAGTTTTGATGAGATTAAGGCTGTGTATCAAAAAGATGATATTGTATTTAGGTATTATGATATTAGAACGGTTACAAATAACGCTCTAAGCATAGCTTGTGAGCCACATAAGAAGCTATTATACACGCCTGGTAAAACTAGATTAAAAAAAGCTTATGAGCCATATTTAAGATATTTTTTAGATAATGATAACTCATCAATTGGCATAGCAACTCCATCTAATGATAAATTAAACGCTGATAAGCACACGCTAGAGCTTACATTAATGTTTGATGGAAATCACACTATAAAAGATATTCAAGATCATATAAAAGCTAAATTTGAAAAAGAGAAATTAATCCCAACTATTCAAAAAGATGGCAAAACTATATTATTAAAAAGCTCAAAAGAGCAAAATGAGTATTTCAAAAATGCGGTTGAGACTATCAAGCTTTCACTTATAAATACCCTAATGCTAGAAGAGTATTAAACTCTTCTATAGGGCATTTGCAATTAGCTCGATTGGATTAATACATTTTGCACTGCTACCATGAATGTGTAGAGCGTTATTTAGCTGCATTTTACACGCACTACACTCACTACCTACACAGCTAGCATCTACGGCGTTTATTTGTGCGGCTCTACTTTGACCAGCTTGGCGACTTAGGTGGTATTTTTCACTTTGCATTGTTACCCCACCAAATCCACAACAACTATTAGTGTCACTCATCTCATTTAGGATATAAGCTTGTTTTAAAAGCTCTCTTGGCTCTTTCCAAATTCCTTGCATTTTCTTAGCGTGGCATGGGTCGTGATATGTGATTTTAGCTATCTTTTTATCTCTATTTCGCTCTTGTAAAATTTGGGCTAAATTTGTAAATTTCGCAAAATACTCAGTAGCTAAATATATTTTTTTGCTGATATTTATAGCTCTTTGCTTCCACTGCAAATCATTGTGAAAATAGTGCTCATAATCTACCTTTATCATCGCCGAACAGGTAGCTTCTGGTATGATGATGGCGTCTATTTTACCGCTATTTAAGAGCGTTTCAAAATACTCAATATTCTTTTTTGCTAGATAATCTACAGTGTTAAAATCTCCAGTAAAATAAGCTGGAGCCGAGCAACAGCCTTGAGATTTCATCAAATGGGCGTTGATTTTAAGCTCTTTTAATATCTTAAGTAGTCCTTCTCCTACTGATGTATATGCGTAGTTTCCCATACAGCCAATGAATATTCCAATGGTTTTATCTGATCCATTATCTATAAATTCAGTGTGTGAGTTTAAAAAGCTCTTTTTAGATGCAGTTGGCAATAGACGCTCTTTTTTTAACATTGGCAGACTAAATCTTGGGCTCATATTGCCATCTTTAATTTTAAATCCGCAGCTTTGAAAGACATATCCAAATTTCGCAGCAATATCCATAATCTTTCTATTTCTAAGTAGATAAAAAAATAGCCTTTTATACCACGAAATGCCAAATTTAGCCGCTATATCGGCTCTAGCATTTTCTATCATAGTATCAGTTGGCAAGGATACCGGGCAGTCTTGGACGCAATTTGTACATAAAAAACAGCTCTCAAAAACATCTTTTAAATTCTTATCAAGCTCGATTTCACCTCTATTATACGCTCCTAATAGATCTAAAAATCCCCTTGGACTTCTAACTTCATCGTGGCTAATTTTGTATATTGTGCAATTTGGCTTACACTTTCCGCATTTTACACATGCATCGCTAATCGCACTAAAATTATAGTTACTCATTTATCCTCTTTGTTTTATTAAACTTGCTTTTATAGCTTCTATAAAGGCGGTTCTAACTCCGGCTTCTTCTAGCTTACACACCCCTTCAATAGTCGTCCCAGCAGGTGAGCAGATACTATCTCTTATTAAGGCTGGGTGTCTATTTTCAATCAGTGTAGCAAAGCTATTAAATAGCCCACTTGTCATAGCCTGAGCGTCGCTAAGATTTAGCCCTGAGCGAACTGCGGCACTATTGATGGCATCAGCTACTAAGGCTAGGTATGCTGGGGCGCATCCACTAATGATACTTGCTGCGTCAAAAGTAGCTTTTGAGTCAAATTTAACCGCCTTGCCAAATCCATTTAAAATTTGCTCTATCATCTCTATATCTCCACTTGCCATATATGGATTTATACTAGCTCTATCTTTAGCAGCGATATTTGGCAAACAAATAGCGTGATTTATGGCGTTTATAGCCTGGATTTGCTCTAAGCTAGTGCGAGCTAACACGCTAATTATCGAATTTGCTTTGCCATTTGCTATATTTTTAAACCACTCAAGTGCATTTGGCTTAATGGCTAATATGATATTTTTATCATTTATATCATAATTTTTATCGATAATTTCTATATTAAATTCGCCACGCAAAGCCTCTAATCTACCGCTAAATCTCCCAGCTAATACAACCTCAAATCCAGCTGATTTTAGCCCATTAGCCATGGCTAGTCCCATATTTCCAGCACCGATTATGGTAATTTTCATCTTACTTCCTGTCTTAAAATAGAGACGCTACTTGGTAATTTTAAGCCATCTGTTATAGCGTTTGTTATGCTTTGTAAATCAAATTTAGTATGGTCAAATGCGACTACATAGCATATATCTCCAGATTTTAGATACCTATCTTTTCCAGCCTCTTCATATCTTGTAGCGCCAATTGTGATTATCATCTCATTTGGGTAGTTTGCGTCGCTTAAAATTTTGGATAAATTCTCTAGCACAGCGTAATCTTGTTGAGTATTTAATTTATCTTTAATCCACTCAAGCAATTTTTCATAAAAATATAAGTAGCCACTTAGCTTGGCACACTCTCCATATCTGATAAATTCATTTGAGCTTTTTAAAAATGAGACCAAGCTATAGTTATCGCAGACCCCACCAATGCTAAATTTATCTATCTCAATCTCATTGCCAAGCCCTTTTGAGCCGGTGCTGAAGTTTTTCTTTTGAGAGATTTTAGTAGCGGTTTTATCATTTCTAACCGAAGCGTCATTAAATGCAGCAAATTTAAGCGGCTTAACGCTTTTGACCTTGCCATTTTCATACTCTAATTCGCATCTTAGGGCGATTTCTGGCTCCATTTGCACATTTAAATTCTCATTGCTAGGTAGATATAGATAGCTATTATCTATGCAATTTCTGCCTAAAAATCCGCCACTGCCCTTTATATAAAATGGGAAAATCCCCTTTGGTGCGTATTCATCATCAGTTTTTACTAAGGCAAAATCACTAGCCTCACCAGCTTGTTCAAGATGTAAAGCGAAGTTTCCAGCTATTCCAAATCCTATATTTATACTCACAAAGTCTCCTTTAAACAGTCTTTGAAAAGCTATTATTAACGCCTTTAAATTTGGCCATATACTCATCAAAGCACATAGCGATATTTCGTATTAATAGCGTTCCAGTTTGGTTTGTCTCAATTTTTTGATTACTAATATTCATAAACTGCTTTAGCTCGCCTAGCTCATCTAACTCAGCTTTAAAATAGTCAAAAAAGCTAATGCCAAATTCGCTCTCAACCCTTTTAATATCTAAAGAGAAATTCGCCATCAGCTCCATTATTACAAATTTTCTAAGCTTATCTTGATTGCTTAGATAAATTCCTTTTGAATTTGGTAATCTCCCAGCATCAATAGCAGCTTCGTAATTAACCATATCTTTGTGATTTTGTGCGTAGTAGTCATCGCCTTCGCCGATACTAGTAAGCCCCACGCCAATTAGTTGAGCTCCGCCTTTTGTAGTGTATCCTTGGAAATTCCTATGTAAGGAGCCATTGCTAAGAGCTTTAAATAGCTCATCGCTAGGCTTAGCGTAGTGATCCATACCGATCATTTTATAACCATTTTTTGGTAGATAATCCATAGTGTATTTTAGAATTTCAAGCTTAGTTTTTGGGCTTGGGAGCGTGGCTTCATCAAATTTTCTCATACTTTTTTTGATCCAAGGCACATGAGCGTAATTAAATATAGCAAATCTATCTGGATTTAGGCTAACTCCTAGCTCTAAAGTGCGTTTAAAACTCTCTAGATTTTGATATGGCAGACCATAGATGAGATCTGTATTCACGCTTAGCATTCCATATTTTCTAGCCAAATTTACCGCATTTTGAGTTATATTAAATGGCTGAATTCTATGGATCTCTTTTTGAACCTTTTCATCAAAATCTTGAACTCCAAAGCTTACTCTATTAAATCCATGTTTGCTAAGCACTTCTAGCTGCTCTTGATTTAAAAATCTTGGGTCTATCTCACAGCTTATCTCAGCATCATTTGTAAAGTTTTTAAAATATTTTTTTATGGATTTTATAAGCCTATCAAGCTCGCTAGCGCTATAAAAAGTCGGCGTCCCACCGCCAAAATGCATCTGGACAACGCTTCTTTTAGTATCTATGATGGTAGCTAAAATTTCAAGCTCACGCTCTAAATAATCCAAGTAGCGACTCATCTTATCGCTTTTGCTAGTGTAGATAACATTACAGCCACAAAAATAGCACGCCGAACGGCAAAATGGTAGATGAAAATATAGCGAAAGTGGCTTATCGCACTCTTTTAAACGCTTAATATACTCATCATAATCAAACTCATCGCTAAATTCCAAAGCCGTAGGGTAGCTTGTGTATCTAGGTCCTGGCTTAGAATACTTCACAAAAGCTTCAAAATCTACCATAATTATTCCTTATTAACAAGTGAGCGCATATCTAAAAAGAGATTTGGGTGCTCTTTTTTAATCTTTGCTATGAGCTTATCTAAATTTGGCTCTTTTTTGTAGTTGGCTCTTTTTATCTCTTCGATTGCTACGCTCCAAACATCGCCAAAATCAATTGGTAAATTTTGTAAAATTGATCGCTCAAGCTTTAGCTCGAAATTCTCTTTTTGTGCGTTTTTTAACGCATTTATCAATGCTTCAAATAGCTCAGCTGGGACAAGAGCGCAAGGCTTATTGCCATTCATACCAAACCATGGCGCATCGAAATTTGCCCTGCCTTTATAGCTTAGCTTCATTTGATTATCTTCCATTGGCTCTAATTCAAAGGTTGTGCGACGCCTTTTGCTAATTCCTAGAGTTTGACTAATATTTTCTAAGTGGCTATTCATATCTCATCCTATCGCACCAGACCATAACTCCTTTTTGAGCGTGAAGTCTATTGTGAGCTTCTTTAAATATCTCATCAGCGTGAGCTTCAAACACGCCATCGCTTACTTCATATCCCCTATAAGCTGGCAAGCAGTGTAAAAACACGGCTTTATCTTTGGCTAAGCTCATCATGCCCTCATCTACGCAAAATCCAGCAAAATCAGCTACTTTTTTAGCCTTTTCATTCTCTTGACCCATAGAGACCCAAGTATCAGTAGTAACTACATCTACGCCATTTATAGCCTCTTTTGGATCGTTGCTTATTTTGATTATTGCGCCACTAGATTTGGCATTTTCTAAGGCTATGCTAGTTATCCATTGTGGCGCTTCATACCCTTTTGGTGTGGCAATTCTAAGCTCAAAACCAAGCTTAGAAGCAGCCATAAGCCATGAATTTGCCATATTATTTCCATCGCCTACATATGCAACTTTCATATTTTGGATATCTAAGCCAAGCTCATCTAGTGTTAATAAATCAGCCATCAATTGAACAGGATGAAAGTCATCGCTAAGCCCATTAATCACAGGAATACCGCTAAATTTAGCAAGCTCCACTAAATCGCTTTGTTTATAAACCCTAGCCATAATCATATCTACCATACCACCAAGCACTCTAGCAGTATCTTTGATAGGCTCCCCACGACCTAGCTGTATATCACGACTACTTAAAAATAGAGCTTTTCCGCCAAGTTGCTGTATGCCAACTTCAAAGCTCACTCTAGTTCTAGTTGAGCTTTTCTCAAAAATCATAGCCAAAAATTGATCTTTTAAATATGGTTTATAATCCTTATTTAACGCCTCTTTTTTAATATCTTTAGCAATGTTTAAAATATCTAAAATTTCATCTTTGCTTATATCATTTAGAGTCAAAAAGTGTCTCATATCTATCCCTTGTTTGAATTTAATATCTTCGCAACCTCTTTGGCATGATAGCTGATAATTAGATTAGCCCCAGCTCTTTTAAATGCTATCATCGTCTCCATCATCACACGCTCATAATCAATCACTCCAGCCTTAGCTCCAGCCTTTAAGAGTGCATACTCGCCACTTACATTATACACGCAAAGCGGTAGTTTAGTTCGCTCTTTTATATCTCTTATAATATCTAGATATGCTAAAGCTGGTTTAACCATCAAAATATCAGCACCTTGAGCCTCATCTTCTAAGCTCTCACCAATTGCCTCAAGCCTATTTGCTGGATCCATTTGGTAGCTTTTTCTATCGCCAAAGCTTGGAGCGCTTTGTGCAACATCTCTAAATGGTCCATAATATGCTGAGGCGAATTTAGTTGAATAGGACATAATAGGCAAATTCACATAACCATTCTCATCTAAAGCTTTACGCAAAGTGTAGATTATCCCATCCATCATTCCACTAGGTGCTATCATATCAGCTCCAGCTTTTGCGTGGATAAGGGCTTGTTTGGCTGAAATTTCAAGCGTAGCATCATTATCCACAGAGCCACATTTATAATCCAAAATCCCGCAATGCCCATGATCTGTATATTCACAAAAGCATAGATCAGTAATCACAAAAAGCTTTGGAAATTTCTCCTTAATAGCTCTTAGCGATCTAGCAATTATCCCATTTTCATCTAAAGCATCGCTACCTATGCTATCTTTTAAATTTGGAATTCCAAATAAAATTATGGATCTTATCCCTAAATTTATAATCTCTTCACACTCTTTTAAAATCTCATCTAAACTCATTTGAAATACGCCAGGCATAGAGCTTATCTCATTTTTTATCCCTATGCCCTCAACTACAAAAAGCGGATATATAAAATCATCAATAGATATTTTATTCTCTCTTACCATTGCCCTTAAAGACTCATCTAATCTTAATCTTCTATATCTTTTAAACATTATAATTCTCCTATAAATTCGGTCATTATAGCAAAATTTAATTTAATCAAAAATAATTGATTTTGTTTAAATTTAATCGCAAATGCTATAATTAAAATAAAAAACAGAGGTAAAAAAATGAATATAGAGGTATCACAAATTGCAAATTTGCCAACTAAATTTGGTAATTTTAAGATAAAAGCGTATAAGGAAAATCATAAAGAGCATCTAGCTATATTTACTTCAAATTTAGGCGAGATAGTAAATTTACGCGTCCATTCAGAGTGCCTTACAGGCGATGCTTTAGGGAGTAAAAAGTGCGATTGTGGTGAGCAGCTAGAATCTGCATTAAAGTATATCGCAAATAATGGTGGTATGGTTATTTACCTGCGTCAAGAAGGTAGAAATATAGGATTATTAAATAAAGTAAATGCTTATAATCTCCAAGACTCTGGATTAGATACCATACAGGCTAATCATCAGCTAGGATTTAAAGCTGATGAGAGAACATATGAGATAGTGGATTTTATCTTAAATGATTTTGGGATTAAGGGGGTAAATTTGCTAACTAATAATCCATTAAAACTCTCTAGCCTAAAGAGTAAAATCATAAGCCGAATTCCAATCCAAATAACGCCAAATGAGTATAATAAAGATTATCTAAGTATCAAAAAAGAGCAGATGGGACATATGCTATGAGTGAGAATTTTTGGCACAATGTAGCCAAATTCGATGAAATTTTAAAGAAATTTAATAAAATTCATAGTCTTACAAATTATAAAGATATTAAGCCAGTAGCCCTTGATAGCATAGCTCCAGTGGAATTTCTAGGCTTTGAGCCTAGGGTTTGTGTGGATGTGGGTAGTGGGGCTGGATTTCCAGCAATATTTTTGGCTATGATTTGGCAGGAGTGTGAATTTCATCTATATGAGCCAATTGCGAAAAAATCAAGCTTTTTGACTTACGCAACGCTAAATTTAGCCCTTAAAAATGTATCTATACATAGCGGTAAGATAGAGGATTGTCAAAAGATTAAAGCTGATTTGATAACATCTAGGGCGGTGATGAAGGCGGTTGATTTGATTAAAATTTGCCAAGGATTTTATGATGAGAGTAGCACATTTTTACTCTATAAAGGCTCAAATGCGAAATTTGAGATAGATGAGCTAAAGTGTGATAAGAATATCTATCAAAAAGATGATAGAAACTATGTAGTTTTAAAGGGTTTAAATGCTATCTAAAATTATAATATTTATATTAATAATAGCCATAATCTACTTTTTTATCATTCCTAAATTTAGAGGTAAAAAGCCTAGAAATGATGGCGATAATTTCGTTGAGTGTAGTAAGTGCGATACATTTGTAGAGTTAAAAGATAGTGTGCTAAAAGATGGGAAATATATCTGTAAGGAGTGTTTAAAATGATTATAATTGGTAGTGATTTTATAGCTTATGAGCCGGTATTTTTAAGCAAATTTGAGTTAAAAAATTTAAACTCAAAGTGTAATTTTATCATAGTTTCTAACATTAAAGAGGCGTTAATAGCCAATGCTAATGGGGTTAAATTTATAGTATGTGATACTTTAAAATTAGCCAAAAAGCTACAAAAATTAGCCAATCACTATCTATTTGATAGCAAAATCGCCTTAATAATCAGTAGCGATGAAGAGTTGCAAAAAGCAGCCAAAAAGCAAATTGACGCTGTCATTTACAAAAGTGCCATAAGGGGATAGTATGGAGATATTTAAAACTGCGTTTTTCATGGTAGCACTTATGCTACTTTTTATCATCGTTGGTGGTATGATTGGCGGGACTGGCGGAATGGTTGTCGCATTTTGTATCGCAGCGGCTATGAATTTCTTTAGCTATTTTTATAGTGATAAGCTCATTTTAAAAAGATATAATGCTATGGAGATTGACCCATCTCATCAGCTATATCATATCACTCACAAACTATGCTTAAAAGCTGGTTTAGAGCTACCAAAGCTATATATTATTAACGACCCAACTCCAAACGCATTTGCCACTGGACGCAACCCTTCAAATGCGGCTGTAGCCTTGACTACTGGGCTAGTTGATATGCTAAATAGCGATGAGATCGCATCAGTTATAGCTCACGAGCTAGGTCATATAAGGCATTATGATATTTTGACTGGCTCTATTGCGGCAGTTTTTGCTGGGGCGATAGCGATTTTAGCAAATTTCGCTCAATTTGGAGCCATGCTAGGAAGTAATCAAAATCGCCAAAATCCGCTTTTGATAATTGCTCTAGCTATAATAATGCCACTAGCAGCTACTATAATTCAGATGAGTATCTCACGCTCAAGGGAGTTTGAAGCAGATAAATTCTCAGCTTTAATAACTAGTCCAAATGATCTAGCTAGCGCTCTTTTAAAGCTAGAAAATAGCAACCAAAAAGCAGTAGTAAGAAACGCTAACGAGCAAACTGCTCATATGTTTATAATAAGTCCATTTAGTGGGGGTATCGCAAGTGGAATATCTAATCTCTTTCGCACTCATCCTACAACTAAGCAAAGAGTGGATAGATTAAGAGAGTTAAATTATCAAAGCCCAGCTAAAAGGTATTTTAATAGCTAATGGAGAATTTAGAAAAAGAGCGAAAATCTATCCGTTATAAGCTTATTTTTATATTGATTTTAGCAGCTTTTGTGGATTTTATAATCACCTTAGCCCTTTGGCTTTTTGATCCTTTTTTGGCTATAATCGGCGGACTTTTGGCGGGGCTTTGGATATATTTTTGGTTTAAATTTAAATTTTTTGCTAAATTTGAACTAGGATTAAAAGATAGATTAAGAGATGAGATAATCAAAGAGCTAAATTTAAATAAAGTAGATGATAATCTACCATCTATAAATAGCCATTTTAACCATATTGTAAGTAGTGTTAGCGAGTTTGGATTGTTTAGTTTAAGTGGCTTTAGTGTGCGTGATATATGCGTAAAAAGCACAGATGAAATGCTATTTTATGGTATATTAATCAGCGGAAAAATTAGTAAAAATATAGAGCCTAAAGAGAGTTTATTGGGCTATAAAAGTAGCTATTTTATAGATGATGGCTATTTGAGCTTATATATTCATACAGACGCTGATACCATAGTAGCAAATTTGAAAACACCTCTAAATATTAGCTACAAAAGTGCTATGGATAATATAAAAGAGATTATAAAGATTATAAATCAGCTTGATTAGATACCTAGCAAATGTGGCAAATATATCCAAACACGCAAGATATAAATACCCGAGTTAAGGCCAAGCGATCGCAAGTAATTTTACTATTCTTTTTTGTAAATTTTTAAATGGGCAAAATTTTATAATATTAATATTATATTTAACTTAAATTCAATATTTAAAATAATGAAATTAAGAATTATTTTGTATAATCAGCTATTTTATTTAAGGTAAATATATGTTTTCAAGCTTTTTTAAGAGTAAAAAATGGGCTTTTTGGGCTTATGGCGGACTTTTGGTTATTATCATATCTTTGATATTTCAAACTAGGTTAAATGTGGCTATAAATGATTGGTATAAGGACTTTTACGACATTATGCAAAATGTCAAAGAGCATAGTGTAGATGAATTTTGGGAGCAAATTTATAGATTTTTATTAATTGCTATGCCATATGTGATTATCGCTACTATTACTACTTTTTTTGCTAGTCATTGGGTTTTTAGGTGGAGAGAGGCTATGACATTTGGCTATCTTAATAAATGGCGAGAGTGTGAGTATGATATAGAAGGCTCTAGCCAAAGAATGCAAGAAGATGTCTATAGATTTGCTAAGATTACTGAAACCTTAGGGCTACAAGTATTAAAAGCTTTAATGATATTAATAGCGTTTATTCCAGTCTTGTGGGGGCTTAGTAGTGGGGTGGATTTGCCATATTTAAGGGATATTCCAGGCTCTTTAGTCTGGATAGCCTTAGCTGTTAGCATAGGTGGGCTTATAGTATCTTGGTTTGTAGGGATTAAGCTACCAAAACTAGAGTATAATATCCAAAAAAGCGAAGCCGCATTTAGAAAAGAGCTAGTTTATGCTGAAGATGATAAGATTAATTATGCTAGTTTTGAGAGTGTATTGAGCCTATTTACTGGTCTTAGATTTAACTATTATAGATTATTTTTACACTATGGATACTTTAATGTTTGGCTTATTTCATTTTCGCAATTTATGGTAATTGTGCCATTTATAATTATGGGAAATGGGCTATTTAGTGGGGTTATTACGCTTGGAGTTTTAATCCAAGTTAGCAATGCATTTAGCCAAGTTCGCAGTAGCTTTAGCGTATTTATAGATAATTGGACGACCATTACAGAGCTTAGAAGCATACATAAAAGGCTTGATGAATTTGAGAAAAATATCAAATTCAATTAGTTTTAAATTCAAATTTGATATAATCCTAGCCTATTTTAAAGTAAAGGAAAAGCGTATGCCAAAGATGAAATCTGTTCGCGGTGCAGCTAAACGCTTTAAAGTTGGCAAAAATAAGATAAAAAGAGGCTCAGCATTTAGAAGCCATATCTTAACTAAAATGTCACCTAAGCGTAAAAGAGACTTAAGACAATCTCAATATGTAGATAGCACAAATGTCTCAGCTGTTAAAAAGATGCTTTGTATATAAGTTTTTGACGATTTAAGTCATTCTAACCTCCCTTATTATGGGGCAAGTTCCGAATTTGGACGCCAATTTGTAAAGGATAAATATGGCAAGAGTTAAAACAGGTGTTGTAAGACGCCGCAGACATAAAAAAGTTCTAAAACTAGCTCGTGGATTTTATAGTGCTAGACATAAGCACTTTAGAAAAGCTAAAGAGCAATTAGAAAGAAGTTTAGTATATGCGTATCGTGATAGACGCGCTAAAAAGCGTGATTTCCGCAGATTGTGGATTATCCGCATTAATGCAGCGTGCAGATTAAATGATATAAGCTACTCAAGATTTATAAATGGTCTTAAAAAAGCAAATATCGAATTAGATAGAAAAGTCTTGGCAAATCTAGCTATGAATGACTCAGCAGCATTTGCTAGCATTGTAGCAGAAGTTAAAAAAGCTTTATAATCTTCGCCTAGCAAAAGCTAGGCTTTTTAATGTATTCAGATTTAATATCCTATTTAGATCCTAGTTGGCAAGAGCTTTTAAAAGATGAGCTAAATAGCCAAAATTTTGCTAGTATAATTGAGTTTTTAAATTCGCAAACCGCCATAATCTACCCACCAAAAGAGCTTATATTTAACGCTTTTAATCTATGTAAAATAGAGAATTTAAAGGTGATAATAATCGCTCAAGATCCATATCATAATCCTAATGAGGCGATGGGATTAGCCTTTAGCGTCCCTGATGGTATAAAAATTCCACCAAGTTTAAAAAATATATTTAAAGAGCTTATAGATGACTTAGATGCTGATATATTAAGTAGTAGAAGTAGCGATCTATCTAGCTGGGCTAGGCAAGGGGTTTTGCTCTTAAATAGTGCTTTAACAGTAGAGAAAGGCCACCCCGCATCGCACTCTAAGATTGGTTGGCAAAGCTTTATAAATGGAGTTATCAGTACTATAAATTCTAAATTTACCAACTGCGTTTTTATGCTTTGGGGCAATCACGCAAGAGCTTTGGCTCCACTAATAGACCCAAAATCCCATCTAATCTTACAAGCTGCCCATCCAAGTCCATTAGCAAGGGGAGCATTCTTTGGCTCTAGGCATTTTAGCAAGTGTAATGACTATCTATTAGCTCACGCCAAAACGCCAATTGAGTGGCTAAAATAGCTTTATCAAGCCATCACGACCCCATCGCCTTTGATAATCTCTCCAATAATGTATCCATCGCTATTTGCTAAGATGTGATCTACCTTATCCTTTGATACTACTAGCACCATTCCAACACCGCAGTTAAATGTCCTATCCATCTCGCTTTGCTCTACGCTTTTAGCGATTAGATTAAATATATTTGGTGTTTTTATAGAGCTTCTTTGCACTTTTGCCCCAAGCCCTTTAGGTAAAACTCTAGGGAGATTTTCGACTATTCCGCCACCAGTGATATGCGCCATTGCGTTTATGCTATCTTTAAGACGCAAAAACTCATCTACATAAATTCTAGTAGGCTCTAAAAGCGTCTCTAAAAGCGTCTTGCCTTCAAATTCGCCACCTAAATTTAACTTCTCTTTTTTGATAACTGCACGAGCTAGGGAGTATCCATTAGAGTGTAGCCCTGAGCTTGGAAGCGCTATTAAAATATCGCCTTCATTTACAAATTTAGTTCTATCAATCTCATCTTCTTCAGCCACCCCCACAGCAAAACCAGCTAGATCAAAATCCCCTGAGCTATACATACTAGGCATTTCAGCAGTCTCTCCGCCGATTAGGGCGCATCTAGCTATTACGCAGCCTTTGGCAATTCCGCTTACTACCTCTTTTGCTGAGTTTATATCTAATTTTCCAGTTGCATAGTAATCTAAAAAAAACATAGGAGTAGCAAAATTGCATATTAAATCATTAACGCACATCGCTACTAAATCAATACCCACGCTACCTAGCTTACCGCTATCTATGGCTAGGCGTAGCTTCGTGCCGACCCCATCAGTAGCTGCTAGAAGAGTTGGCTTTTTGTATCCGCTAGGAAGTCTAAAGGCTCCAGAGAATGAGCCTATACCGCCTATGACATTTGGCGTTAGAGTTGATTTGACAAATGGCTTAATACCATCTACAAAGCTATTACCAGCATCTATATCCACGCCTGCTTCTTTATAACTTATCATTTTTCACCTCTTTTGAATTTCATCATTTTAGCAAATTTGAACTTATTTTTGACTAACGCTATCTAGCAAATAGGCAATATGCTGCCAGCTAAATCCACTTGCCTGGCTTAGTCCAATCTCACAGGTGCTAGAGTTGCTAAATCCGATATTTACTGCACTATTTTGATAAAATCTTTTAAATTTAGTAGTGGCGTGTAAGTTTAATTTAGGCGTAAAAAACCCCTTATACCCAGCAAAACCACAACAAGCCGTATTCTCATCTATCCAAATTTGCCCATTAGTACAAAGCTTAGCTAGGCTAGTCATAACGCTATTAAGACCTAGCTTTTTACTAGCACACATTGTGTATAGTCCAATTGCGTTATTTGCTTTAGAAATAGATATTTTTGGAGCAATAAATTTAAGCAAATACTCACTCAAATCATAAATTTCAAATCTATCTTTAAGGGATTTTATCAGCTCATAAGAGCACGCCCCATGATCTATCACCACAGGGTATTTACCCTCATTTGTAGCCTCTCTTAAAATATCTATATTTTTGGCTCTATTTAGCTCTTTTGTATCTGGATAATTGGTAAAAACCTTACCACAACACATATCGCTGATTTGCTGTGGGTATATCACATTTATCTTAGCTTTTTTACATAGTGATTCAAATACCTCTTGAATAGAGCGTTTGTCATTTAAATTTTGATTTGGGGCAAAAGATCTATTTAGACAACTTGAAAAATATACCACACTTTCATTAAATCCATAGTTTTTATCCATCAATTTATAGCTATTTTTGCGTGGGAGATACTCTCTTAAGACAGGGGTTTTGATAATCTCATTTGCTTTAAATGATAGCTTTCTTATCATATTTGTGTTTAATAAATTTGATGCTGCAAGAGCGAATTTAGCCCCATTTATCGTTGCGCTAAAATTTGAGCTTGTTAATTGAGCGATTTTTTTGCTTGTATCACTTGCGTTAGCCACTCTTTCATTTAGGGCTAAATTTGCTGTATTTAACCCCACAGGGCATAACTCTTCACACATAGAACAGGCCGCACAACTCTCATTTAAGAAGTATTTTGCTCCATCTTTTAGCTCTTTTAATAGCTTTTTACTAGCCTTATCACTCAAAGCTCCTAGCCTTTGCATTTCTCGTTTTAAGGCTATTCTTTGGCGTGGGCTTAGGGTTAGTTTGTTAGATGGGCAGTTTTTCTCACAAAATCCACACTCCACGCAATCATCAAATTCATTTCCGATAAGGGCTGATTGTTTGATATTCTTTTTATATATCTCTTTATCATTTGTGATTATTACATCTGGATTGATTAGGGTGTGTGGGTCAAAGATCTCTTTTATTTTTCTATTTATCTCATAGGCCTTTGCTCCCCACTCTAGCTCTACAAATGGTGCTACCATTCTACCTGTGCCGTGCTCAGCTTTGATACTTCCACCAAAGTTTGATACCATCACAGACATATCTTCAACCAAATTCGCAAAGCTTTGAAATTCACTGTTTTTGCTTAAATCTGGCGTGATGATAAAGTGTAAATTACCTGCTAATGCGTGGCCAAAAATTATAGCACTATCTTCAAATCCATGCTTTTTAAATAGCTCTTGTAAGCTCTTTATCCCATCTCCAAGGTCTTTTATCTCAAAGCATATATCTTCTGTGATTACGCTACTACCTGGTCTTTTAGCCGTAGCAGCAATCGGAAATATCCCTTTTCTAATCTTCCACCAATTAGCAAACTCACTCTCATCAAAGCTAAATTTAGCCTCTTGACTAGTTGGATAATCTTTTATCGCATCTTTTATCTTTTGAATTTGCTCGTTTAATCTATCTTGTGAGTTATTTTGACTTTGGATCAAAATACATACTTCACCATTTTTAATATCAGGTAAAATCTCGCTTACGCCTTTAAATTTAGAAGCAGCCTTAAGTGAGCCATAGTCCATAATCTCAGCACTTGAGATTTCGCTTTCAAATTTAGCCAAAATCTCCACAACCTTAGCAGCTTTTAAAATATCATCGTAAAATAAAAGCGCACAGGCTTTAAATCTCTCATCATCTACGCACTCAAGCTCCACGCTACTTACAAAGCCCAAAGTCCCTTCACTACCGATAAATAGATGAGTGATAATATCGATTGGATCGCTATAATCCAAAAGGGCATTAATGCTATAGCCAGTTGTATTTTTGATCTTATATTTTCGCCTGATTAGCTCACAAAGCTCAGGGTCAGCTAGTATTTGAGAGCGTAAATTTAGAATTTGCTCTATTAAATCCTTATGGCTATTTCTAAAACTAGCTACACTTAGGGCATCAGAGCTATCAAGGATAGTTCCATCGCCTAAAATCACTCTAATTGATTTTAGTGTGTTGTATGAATTTTGCTTTACCCCACAGCACATTCCGCTTGAATTATTATTAACAATTCCGCCTATTTGTGCTGCGGCTATGGTGGCTGGATCTGGGCCTATCTTTTTGCCTAGTGGCTTTAATGCTTTATTGGCATTTTCGCCTATAACCCCACACCCTAAGGTAATAGAGCTAACATCTCTATTTACCTTTATATAGTCCCAGCAAAAATCCAAGCAAACTAGCACCGTATCGCACGAGCTTTGACCGCTTAGGCTAGTCCCAGCAGCTCTAAAGCATAGTGGAGTGTTAAATTTGCGAGATAGTTCAAAAGCTTTTATAATCTCACTTTCACTTTTTAGCATTAAAACTAATTTTGGTATATATGAGTAGCAAGAGGCCTCCACGCCATAGCAAAAACGGCGTAAATAATCTTTATAAACCCTACCATCAAAGAGCTTAAAAGCAGCCTTATAAAACCCTTTATAATCTTGCATAATGGATCCTTTTGTATCTAAAATTTGGCTGATTTTAGCAAATTTGAACTTATTTTATGCTAATATAGCCAAACTTTATTTAAGGAAAATAAGATGGCAAACTATCCAAAAGCAATTGGTCCATATAGTGCTTATAGAGTGGTTGGAAATTTAGTATATTGTAGCGGTCAAATTCCACTAGATCCAAATAGTGGCGAGGTAGTAGGAAGTGATATTAAATCCCAAACTACTCAAGCTTTAAAAAATGTCGGTGGGATTTTAGAAGAGTTAAATTTGAGTTATAAAAATGTAGTTAAAACCACAATATTTTTAACTGATATTGCTGAGTTTAGCCAGATGAATGAAATTTATGCTGAATTTTTCACTCAGCCATATCCAGCTAGAAGTGCCGTAGCGGTAAAAGAGCTACCAAAGGGCGTTAAGGTAGAAGTAGAGGTTATAGCTTCAATTGAGTGATTTTAAAAATGCTATAGTGATAACAGGGGTTATAGGAAGTGGCAAAAGCACAGTTGTAAATCTACTAAGAGTTTATGGATTTAGTATAATTGACGCTGATGAGATAGCTCATAAGGTGCTTGATGAGTCTTCTAGCATTATCGCAAGTAAATTTGGAAGTGAATTTGTAAGCGATAATAGGGTTGATAGAAAGAGCCTTGGTAAATTGATTTTTAGCGATTCTAAGGCTAAAAAGGAGCTTGAAAATATCCTTCATGATAGGATCAAAGAGCAGATATTTAGCAAGGCAAATAATCTTGAGAGTAGCAATTATCCATATTTTATAGATCTACCCTTATATTTTGAAAAATCGCCAGTTTATGATGAATTTCAAAGCGTTTGCGTAGTCTATGCCCCAAGGCAAATTTGTATAGAGCGGATAGTATCACGAAATAATCTAACTTTAAAAGAGGCAAAAGAGCGGATAAATCAGCAAATTAGCATAGATAAAAAGCTAAAATTTGCCACCTATGTAATCGATAATAGCTTAGATTTAAAACATTTAAATCTAGAAGTAGATAAGTTTATCTTAGCTCTAAAAGCTAAATACCAAACCTTAAAAATTTAGAGGAATACATGAAAAGCAAAATTAGCGTTTGCATATTAGTTAAAAACGCTCAAAATACCATTAAAGAGTGCTTAGAATCCTTAAAAAGCTTTGATGAGATTATCTTGCTTGATAATGAAAGTAGTGATGATACCTTAAAAATTGCTAGTGAATTTCAGTCTAAATTTGATAATCTTAAAATATACTCTAGCGAATTTATCGGCTTTGGGGCGCTTAAAAATTTAGCCATTAGCTATGCTAGGAATGAGTGGATTTTTAGCATTGATAGCGATGAGGTTTTGGAGGCTAAGGCGATAGATGAGATAGGAAATTTAAGCTTAAATCCGCAAAATATCTACGCAATGCCTAGAAAAAATCTTTATAAAGGTCAGTGGATTAAGGCGTGTGGATGGTATCCAGATTATGTGCTAAGGCTATTTAATAAAAATCAGGCTAAATTTAATAGCAATTTTGTCCATGAGAGCCTAGAGAGCAAAGATTTAAATATTGTAAAGCTTAAAAATGGATTAAGGCACTATGCCTATAATGATATTTACTCGCTTATAGAGAAAATGCAGCGATACTCCACCCTATGGGCACAGCAAAATAGTGGCAAAAATAGCTCCATATTTAAAGCAGTTTTACACGGGGGATTTAAATTTGTGCGAGATTATGCCTTTAAAAAAGGGTTTTTGTATGGATATAAGGGCTTTGTGATTAGCTTTTGTAATGCTCTTGGGGCGTTTTTTAAGTATGCAAAACTCTATGAATTAAACAGCAAAAAGCCAAGTGTGAGCCTTATTATTACCACTTATAATAGTGAAAAATATTTAGAGCAGGTTTTAAAAAGCGTTCAAAATTTGGACTATTTGCCTATGGAGGTTTTGATAGCTGATGATGGAAGTGGCGTGGCTACAAAGAATTTAATCGAGAGATTTAAGAGTAATTTTCCTTGTAAGTTAAGGCATATTTGGCAAGAAGATAAGGGGTTTAGATTGAGCCAAATTCGCAATAAGGCTATTAATAGTGCAGTTGGTGAGTATATTATCAATATTGATGGGGATATGATTTTAGAGCCAAATTTTATCTTAGACCATCTTAAATTTGCTAAGAAAAAGCAGTTTTTACAAGGCTCAAGAGTGGTGCTAGATGAGAGCCAAACTACCTCTATAATGCAAGGGGTGGAGCATGCAAGCGAGATTAAAAACTTTAAATCTAAACGCAATGCTTTGCTGGCAAATCTCATCTATAAAAACTCGGCCATTAGGGCAAATTTCTTTAATAAAAAGGATTTTATAAAAGGAATTAGAGGCTGTAATATGAGCTTTTATAAGAGCGATTGCTTGGAGATTGGTGGATTTAATGAGAATTTCATTGGTTGGGGAAGGGAGGATTCTGAGTTTGTAGCGAGATTTTTATTTAGTGGTGGGGAGCTTAGACGGCTAAAATTCTTTGGAATTGCCTACCATCTATACCACGCTGAAAATAGCCGTGCTATGCTAGAAGAAAATCATCAAATTTACCTAAAAACCATAAGAGAAAAGCGGGTTAAATGGCGATAAAGATCCTATTAACTATCGGTGATATCACCATTAAAGGTGGCGCTGAGAGGGTTGTAACTAATCTAGCAAATGCCTTTGTGGAGAGTGGGCTGGATGTGGAGATTTTAAGCTTTTATAAAGGTGGGATAAATGAGGCCTTCAAGCTTGATAGTAGGGTGAAATTAAGATACTTGCATAAGGTCTCATTTGATAAAAAGCGTAAAAATTTGCTTTATAAGCTCTTTTATAAATTTATTGAGAGTTATATTTTAAAGCGGGATTTTAAAGATAAGGATTTTGTAATTTTTAATAACTCTCCCCATTTTCCGCTATTTAAGAATAAAAATACTAAATATATAAGGGTTAATCATACAGCATCAAAGGGGCGTTATCTGAAGCGATATGATTATTTTGATACTTTGGTGCTTATAGCCTCTGGAGAGATTGATTTTTGGCAAAATCATCATAAGAATATCTGCGTTATCCCAAATTTCATCCCAAATATCTCAAATTTAAACACAGATTACTCTCAAAAAATCGTGCTTTCTATGGGTCGTATGACAAATATAGATGAAAAAGGCTTTCTACGCTTAATTGATATTTGGAAATTAATCCAAGATGGCAATGAATTTAGTGATTGGAAACTCCACATTGTAGGCGATGGAGAGTTAAAAGATCAGATAAAAACTAAGATAGATAATCTAAATTTAACTAACTCTATAGTGTTAAAACCATTTACTACTGAAGTTGAAAAAGAATACCTAAGCTCTAGCATATATGCTATGACAAGCCACTTTGAAGGGTTTGGAATGGTATTAATAGAGGCTCAGTCTTATGCCTTGCCAACCATATCATTTGATATTGCCACAGGTCCAAGTGATATTATAGAAGATGGCAAGAGTGGATATTTAATAGAAGATAATAATCTAAACGAGTATACAAATAAATTAAAAGCATTGATGAAAGATGAGAGCTTAAGAGCAGATATGGGAGCAAAAAGCAAAGAGATAGCTAAAGATAAATTTAGCAAAGAAGTTGTGATGAAGCAGTGGATGGAGATATTTGGGGAGATTAAAAATATATAATTTAGCCTATCATTTAAGCCCCGCTTTATATCGCTATATGCGGGGTATGTAAAATTAAATTAGCAACACCTTGAGCTACCTGCTCCATACTTTTGCTCTAAAGCCTCTTTGAAAAACTCTCTTTGGCTTTTTGGCGTTTGGTTTGGATGAAATTTATGCATATACTCTACATATTTATCATAGCTAGGCATTCCCACTAGCAAGTGGGAAAACCTATCGATTTTTTTGTAAAATGCTGCGATTTTGCTTAAAATTTGCATATTAGCCCCTTAGTGAGCACATCCGCAGTGATGAGCATTACAACCAGCTTTGCCCTCATAATCTTCAGCTTTAAGATATGGAGATTCTGCTAGTGGGATTAATGGCTCTTTGCCGCTTATTGCCCTAGCAACCACTCTTAAAGTAGCGATTAAGACAATGATGGTAATACCCATAAATACCGCACATAAGATAGCGTTAATTAGATTATTTCTAGCTACTTGATTGGCTGATTTATACGCTTTTTCAGCTGCTACTAGCTGTGCATCATCAAGGGTGCCAGACTCTATTTTAGCCATTAGATCGGTGGCTTTTTTGCTATTGTTTTGGTATGCTGCGACATGGCTTACTGAGTCGTGAACTCTCTCCCCATTAGCTGGAAGTAGCTTTTGAACGCCTGCACTCATAGTTGATATTAATACCCACGCAACTGGGAGTATCACAACCCAAGCTAGTTTGCCACGATTCATTTTAAACAATACACTAACTGCTAAAAGCAAGGCAATACCAGCTAGAAGTTGATTACTTACACCAAATAGCGTCCATAGTGCTTTTACGCCACCTGTTGGGTCAGTAATACCCATATATAATATTGAGCCCCAGCCAGCCACGCATAGAAGAGTTGCTATTAAGCCCATTGGCACTGAGCTGATATTTGCCATTGGTTTATAGAAATTGCCTAAAACATCTTGAACCATAAATCTTCCAGCCCTAGTGCCTGCATCAACGGCTGTTAGGATAAATAGGGCTTCAAATAAAATAGCAAAGTGATACCAAAATGCCATTGTACCTTCTAAGCTTGGCATTTTAGAGATTAATACAGCAAAGCCAAGAGCAAAGGTAGGAGCGCCGCCCGTTCTGCTTAGAATGCTTGGTTCGCCAACATCTTTAGTAAAGGCTAAGATATTTTGCTCTATCATCTCTGGAGTGATTTTGATAATATCTCCAGCAAATGAATTTATACTAGCTGCTGCTGCTTTAATGCCTGCTAGATAGCTTTGAGTAGCTTCGCCTTGGAATACCCCAAATATCTCCCCAGCGCCTCTAGCTGCTGATATAGCTTCATTTGTTCCTAGACCAGCTGGTGCTACATTGATAGCAAAGTATAGATCTGGAGTTATGATAATAGCTGCGATTAACGCCATTACGCCAACTGCTGACTCCATAAGCATTGAGCCATATCCTACCATCTTAGCGTGGCTTTCCTTTTCTAGCATTTTTGGAGTTGTTCCGCTAGAGATTAGAGCGTGAAATCCGCTAATTGCACCACAAGCGATAGTTATGAATAAAAATGGAAATAATTTACCAGCAAACACTGGCCCAGTGCCATCTGTGAATTTAGTTACCATCGGCATTGCTACTTGGATATTTTGGTTTCCAGCAAAATCTCCTAAACCAAGATAGACTATAACTAACGCCATTGCAAATATAACGCCAATTTTAAGGAAAGTAGATAGGTAATCCCTAGGAGCTAGAAGTAGCCATACTGGCAAGATCGCCGCTACAAAACCATAGCCAATAGTGATAAATGCTAAATTTACTGGAGTGATGGTAAATATATCTGCCCAGTATGGATCAGCTGCTACATAGTGTCCGCCCCAAAGTGAAAGTAGCAACATAATAAAGCCAAAAATCGAAGCCTCTCCGATTCTACCAGGACGCACAAATCTCATCCAAATTCCCATAATAACAGCAATTGGCAAGGTCATAGCAATGGTAAATAATCCCCACGGAGACTCAGCCAAAGCATTTACAACAACCAAAGCAAGAATGGCTACAATAAGCATCATAATGCCTAAAATTCCAATCATAGCTACAGTTCCAACGCCTTTGCCAAGTTCTAGCTTAATCATCTCACCAAGGCTTTTACCATCTCTTCTAGTAGATAGCCATAAAACTACAAAGTCATGAACCGCCCCAGCAATAACAACACCCACAACAAGCCAAATCATACCAGGCAAATAGCCCATTTGAGCTGCTAAAATCGGCCCTACTAGCGGTCCAGCCCCAGCAATGGCTGCAAAGTGGTGGCCAAATAAAACAATTTTGTTAGTTGGGACAAAGTCGCGTCCATCGTTTTTAACAACTGCTGGAGTGGCTCTTTTGTCATCAAGACCTAAGACCCTTTGAGCTATGTATTTAGCGTAAAATCTATACGCTATTGAGTAGATACACACAGCAGCTACCACAAACCACAGGGCATTAACCGTTTCGCCCCTATCGATAGTTAGCTTAGCAAATCCAAGCACGGCCAAAAATACAACCGTAGCCCAGATAACTATGCTTAGCACTTTTTTATTCATATTGCCTCCGCTAAATTATTTTTTGGATTTTCAGATTTTAGCATATTTGAAAGCAAAATATAGGCTAAAGTGTATAAAATAGAAATATAAATTTAAATTATGTTACGATTTTACACATTAAGGGTAAATTATAAAGAAATTTGGCATATTTGATAAGATTTTGGCTTTAGATTTAATTTTTAGATTATAATTTTGGCTAATTTTTAAGATGAAATTTAAATTTAATCATATATCAAGTTGTAAATCAAAATTTTAAAATTTAATATATTTATTTAAGTTAATTATAATATAAGCTTTAAATAGCTAATTTATGGCTTTTAAATTTATATTTTAAACTATACAAATTTAGAAATTTGGAATTAAATTTAATAAATAATAAATTTTATTCATCAATTTCTTAAACAAAAAATTAATTTTATTATAATATTGATTAGATGGTGGTGTTTTGATAAAATTACGCCCAGTTAATTCAAGTAAAATTTCAAGGAAAAGGCTTTGGATAGTAATCTTGTATGGAGTTTATATCTCTATGTATTCATCGTTTTAGCACTTTGTGTGGCTTTTTATTTCACTAAAAAAATCGGTCCAACTGGCAAAAGCAATAGCTCAAAAGATAGAATTTACGAAAGTGGGATTGTCAATTTTTATGGTGGGATAAACTCAAGCATAAATGTCAAATACTACCTTGTGGCAATTGTCTTTGTGATATTTGATATTGAGGCTGTTTTTATGTATCCGTGGGCTGTAAGCCTTAGGGAGCTTGGCCTTTATGCTTTGGTAGAGATGTTTGTATTTATGGCTATTTTGCTTGTTGGCTTATACTATATTTATAAAAAGAAGATTTTAAGATGGGAATAGAAAATTTAGTCAAAAATGATCTAATTTTAACTAGATTAGACGCACTTTTTAACTGGGGGAGGTCAAATTCGCTTTGGCCTATGATTTTTGGGACGGCGTGCTGTGCGATTGAGTTTATGAGTGCTGTATCATCTAAGCATGATTTGAGCCGTTTTGGTGCTGAGGTTATGCGGTTTTCACCGCGTCAAGCTGATTTAATGATAGTAGCCGGGACAATATCGTTTAAACAAGCTCCAATTTTAAAAGAGATATATGATCAAATGTGTGAGCCAAAGTGGGTTGTGAGTATGGGGGCGTGTGCTAGTAGTGGTGGATTTTATGATAATTATACAACCCTTCAAGGAATAGATCAGATAATACCAGTAGACGCCTATATCAGCGGTTGTCCGCCAAGACCAGAGGCGATAATTGATGCGATTTTAGCCATTCAGCAAAAGATAAAAGCTGGTAGTATAAAAGATCGCCATAGAGATTTTAAGGGGCTTTTAGATGCTTAGTAGTTTTATATCCAAATTTAGTTCTAAAATTTCTGAGTATAATGGCATTACCACTGCAATAGTAGCTAGTGATGATATTTTTAATGCGGTTAAATTTGCTCGTGATGAGATGAAATATGAGATTTTAGCTGATATTGCTTGTGTGGATAATCTAAATTTAAATAATCCAAAAAGATTTAGCTTATACTATATTTTTAGCTCTTTACGGGGTGGGAATTTTATAATACAAACTGATTTAGATGAATGTCAGAGCCTTCAAAGTGTTAGTCAAATTTACAAAAGTGCTAATTGGGCTGAGAGAGAGTGCTATGATCAATATGGGGTTAAATTTGATAATCATCCAAACCTTAGACGCATCTTAAATCATAAGGAGTTTGTGGGATACCCTTTGAGAAAGGATTATCCGATTGATAAATACCAAATTTTAACTCAAAGCGATAGCTTGGTTGATGAGATGAGAGATCAGCTCTTAAGTCTTGGTCTTGCTAGTGAAGAAAATGATGAATTTAAGATCAAATATACATTTTTAAATATAGGTCCATCGCACCCAGCTACGCATGGAACGATACGCAATTTTATGGCGCTTGATGGGGAGAAAATCGCTGCTTGTGTAACGGAGATTGGCTATTTGCACAGAGGATTTGAAAAGTCCTGTGAGACTCATACCTATGCCCAGATCATACCATATACAGATAGGCTAAATTACTGCTCTGCTATGCTAAATAATGTCGGATATGCTAAGGCGGTAGAAGATATCTTGGGTGTTACCTTGCCTGATAGAGCGATTTTTATGCGTGTGATTTTGGGTGAGTTGGCTCGCATTATAGATCATGAGGTTTGCCTTGGGGCGATGTTTGTGGATATGGGGGCGCTTACAAATTATTGGTATCTATACAATCCTAGAGAGAAAATTTATAATTTCTTATCTCGTTTAACTGGGGCTAGATTTACAAATTCATTTGCTAGAATTGGTGGTATGGCGCATGACTTTTATGATGGTTGGGAAGATGAGCTTTTGGGATATTTAAAAGAGGTTCAAAAGGGTATTGATGATACCTTAACCCTTGTGGAGAAAAATAGAATTTTCCTAGATAGGGTTCAAAATATCTGTAAAATTAGTGCCAAAGATGCCTTAAGCTATGGATTTACAGGGCCAAATTTAAGAGCTAGTGGCGTGGATTATGATTTAAGAAAAGATAAGCCATATTACTATTATGATAGCTTTGATTTTAATGTTCCTGTTGGTAGCTGTGGGGATATATATGATAGAATGTTTGTGCGATTTTATGAGATGAAAGAGAGTGTCTCTATAATTCGTCAAGCGATTAAGAAAATACCAAGTGGCGATATTTGTATCAAAGATAAAGATATAATTCTCCCACCAAAGAGTGAAGTATATGGCAATATCGAGGCTTTGATAAATCATTTTAAACTAATTTTTGATGGAGTTAAGCTTCCTGTGGGGCATTTTTATGGTGCGAGTGAAGGGGGCAATGGTGAGCTAGGATTTTTCATCGTTAGCGATGGGAAAAATATGCCATACCGCTTAAAGCTTAGACCGCCTTGCTTTTACGCTTTAAACGCATTTAGCGATATGGTTAGAGGTGGGCTGATCGCTGATAGTATATTGAATTTAGGTAGTATAAATATAATTGCTGGGGAGCTAGATAGATGAGTTTTGAATTCACAAAAGATGAGCTAGAAGGCTTAAATAATCTTCGCACCAAAGTAGATGATGATAGGGCGTTAGTATTACCAGCTCTTTGGATTTTACAAAGAAGACAAGGATTTATCAGCTCTGAAGATATATTGTATTTAGAAAAAACTCTTGGGATTAAGGCTATATTCTTTGCTGAAGTTATGGGATTTTACTCTATGTTTAATGAGAGCAAAAAGGGTAAATATGAGCTTAAATTTTGTAAGACCATCACTTGTAAATTAAGAGGTGGCGATGAAGTGATAAAAGCCGCTAGCGATCTTCTTGGGATTAAGATGGGCGAAACTACTAAAGATGGGCTTTTTAGCCTTGGGGAGAGCGAGTGCTTGGGGTATTGTGAGAAGGCGCCTTGTATGCTATCAAATTTAGAGCAAATCGGCGATCTAACCAAGGAGAGTATCATAGAGTTAATAGAAAGGCTAAGGAGAGAAAATGAAGGTCGTTAGTGCTAGATTTGATATACCTAATGCCAATAAAATAGAGGTCGCTAAAGCCCATGGGGCATATGCGAATTTAGATGAAATTCTAAAAATGCCAAGAATGGATATAGTAGATGCGATTGATAAGAGCGGATTAAGGGGCAAGGGCGGTGGTGGCGGTCACTGCGGAACTAAGTGGAAGAATATGGTAACTTGGCCTAGCGATAAACGCTATTTGGTGGTAAATGGCGATGAGAGTGAGCCTGGAACTTGTAAGGATAAGTATATTTTCAATCTTGATCCACATCTGCTTATTGAAGGGATCATAATCTCAGCTTACGCTCTTGGTGCGTGTAGAGCATATATCTACATTAGGGGCGAATATGAGAGAGAGTATCAAAGCATTAAAAGGGCAATTAATGAATCCAAAGATGAGAGGCGTGGCCTAGAAATTATAGTTTGTAAGGGTGCTGGAGCCTATATCTGCGGTGAGAAGAGCGCACTTTTAGAGAGTATTGAAGGCAAAAGGGGGCATCCTAGATTAAAACCACATAATAGAGCTGAGCCGGATTTTTTGTTTGGTAGTGCGTGTGTGGTAAATAATGTCGAAACCATCGCTAGTGTGCCTTTTATAGTTAAAAATGGTTGGGAAAAATATAGAAGTGTAGGAACGCAAAAATCCCCTGGAACTCTGCTCTTTGCCGTTACTGGGTGCGTAAATACTCCATGCGTTAAAGAGATGCCATTTGGGACTAAAATGATTGATTTTATCAATGAATTTGGCGGTGGAGTATGGAAAAATAGAGAGCTAAAGGCTGTTATCCCTGGTGGGTCATCTGCTGCGGTGCTTACCAAAGATGAGGTTATGAAAGCCACCTTAGATTATGAGAATTTATGGGAGTATAAAAGCGCTCTTGGAACTGGCGGTATGATGGTTTTTGATGATACGGTTAGTATGCCTAAGGTGCTTTTGAATTTGCTTGAGTTTTATACCGAAGAGAGCTGCGGACAATGCACTCCATGCCGTGAGGGCTGCGGCTGGGGAATGCGAGTGGTAGAGAGAATTTGTAAAGGCGAAGGAAGCAAAAGAGATCTAGCTACTCTAAAAGATATTTGCTTTATGCTTGATGGTAAGACAATTTGTGTATTTGCTCCAGCGGTAAAAGATGTAATCATAGGCTTTATAACCAAATTTGAAGATGAGTTTTTAGCGCTTTGTAAGGATTAATATATGGTAGAGATTATAGTTGATGGAGAGAAATTTAGCGTAGATGAGAAGGGCAACCTAATTACTGAGCTAAAAAAACACAATATCGAGATTCCGCACTTTTGCTACCACGAAGCACTTGGGGTTAGTGGCAATTGTAGAATGTGCTTAATAGAAGTGGTGGGGCAAAAGCGTCCGCAAATCGCTTGTGATACGCCGATAAAAGATGGTATGGAGATTAAGATAAATAGCGATCTTACAAGGGCAGTTCAGCGTGGAATTTTGGAGCTTGAGTTTATCAATCATCCGCTTGATTGTCCAGTTTGCGATCAAGCTGGAGAGTGCGATTTACAAGATTATTATATGAAATTTGATTTACAAGACTCCAAGGTAAGCTTAGCTGATAAGGTAAGAAAGGGCAAAAGAGAGGATTTTGGCTCTTTGGTAGTCCATGATGAAGAGAGATGCGTGCTTTGTAGAAGGTGTGTAAGATTTACTCAAATATGCACTCAAAGCTATGAGTTAGCCGTAGGTGGGCGTGGTGAGCATAGCCATATAATGCTTATGAATGGCAAGAAAATAGACAATCCATATGCTGGTAATATAGTAGATGTTTGTCCTGTTGGAGCGATGACTTCGGCTGATTTTAGATTTAAAAAGCGAGTTTGGCACCTTCAAAAGACCCCAGCTATTTGCCAAGGGTGCGAAAGGGGCTGTGCTATATGGATTGATAGCAATAAGGCAAAATATCAAGATAGTAAAATTTATAGATTTAGACCTAGAGAGAGTAGCGTAAATGGCTATTTTATCTGTGATTATGGTCGCTATAGCTACAAAAATGAGCAAGTAATCAAGCGTGATGATAGTGCTAAGATCTCATCTTTGGCCTTAGATATTAGGACAAATGGCGATAAATATGATATTTTAATCTCAAGCTCTTTGAGTATAGAAGAGATGAGCGCTATTAAGATTTTGGCTAGTAAATTTAATATGAGTTTATATGGATTTAGCGATTTTAGGGACGAGAGCTTTAAAGATGAGATTGGATTAAAGCTTAGAGTGCCTAATAAAACCGCTAATCGAGTTGGATTAAATAGGCTTGGACTAGATAAAAATTTAGATAAAAAATCTAAGAATTTAATAGTCTTCCACCTTGGCAAGGATTTTGAATTTCTTAATAAATTTGAGTTTGAAAGCCTAATCAAAATCGGCTCAAACAGTGATGCGGATATAGTTTGTGCTAGTAGCTATCACAGAGATGGACATACCTTAAATATAGATGGCAAATTGCGATTTAGCAAGGGTGCGTTTGAGCCACTTAGCCCTAGAATTTGCGATATTGTAAGTGAGCTTATGGGGGATAGGGCGGAGTTTGATATGAGTATATTAAAGGCGTTTGCATGAGTGAGATTTGGCTAATTATATTTAGAATTGCGTTTATTCTTATATTTATTTTGGCTTTGATACCTGTTTTGGTGCTTTTAGAGCGTAAAATTTCAGCCTTTATCCAAGACCGCCCAGGCCCAAATAGGGCAAATATCGCTGGGATAAGGCTTGGTGGGTTAGTTCAAGCCTTGGCTGATGCTTTGAAACTAGCTATAAAAGAGGATTTTACCCCAGCAGCCATTAGATCTAAAGCACTATTTACCATCGCTCCTATGGTGCTATTTTTGATGAGTACACTTACTATAGCCGTAATTCCTTTTAGTGAGTATTTTGCCATTGATGGAGTAAAGCACCTTATGCAAGCAATCCCATTTGATGGTGGTATGCTATGGTATTTGGGGTTTGCTAGTCTTAGCATTTATGGTATTATGCTAGCTGGTTGGAGCTCAAATAATAAATACTCTCTTTTAGGCTCTTTGCGTGCTGCTAGTGGAGCTATAAGCTATGAAATTCCGCTAGGACTTGCTGTTGTTAGTATGATAATTACATATAATTCAATTAGTTTAAATGATTTTGTGATAGCACAGCAAGGCTCATTTTTGGGGCTTCCTTCGTGGGGGATATTTATTCAGCCATTAGCGGCGATAATATTTATAATCTGTGCTTTTGCTGAGACTAATAGGGCTCCATTTGACTTAGCTGAAGGGGAGAGCGAGATAGTAGCTGGGTATCACCTTGAGTATAGTGCGATGAGCTTTGCTATGTTTTTTATGGCTGAATATATCGCAATGACTGCTATGAGTGCGCTTATAGTTACGATATTTTTTGGTGGATACTCCTTGCCATATCTCTCACAAGCTAGTTTGGCTGCTAATTATGAGATTGTGCTACTTAGCATAGCTGGCGTGGCGACTATTTTTGGTCTATTATTTATCTGGTGGGTTAGTAAAAATAATGTTACAAGATATAAAATAAATAAAGATCATAGAAAAAAAGAGAATATCATATACTACGCTTTGACTATTGTGATAGTGGCGATTATAGATATTATAAGCTTATATTTTTATGGAAATTTGGGTGAATTTGGTGCTGAGATTGTGGCTACTGCGGTGAATTTAATAGTATTTGCCTTAAAAACTTTTATCGTGCTACTTGTATTTATATGGGTTAGATGGACTCTACCTAGATTTAGATATGACCAAATTCAACGCTTAGGCTGGGAAAAGCTCATGCCATTGGCAATTTTAAATATTATTATTACAGCATTGGTGGTGGTTTATGGCAATTAAGATTAAGAAGATTGAGCGTAAAAAAATGCCACTTTTAGAGCGAATTTATATATTTTATATCATCGCTGGAATGGCTAGGACTTTTAAGCATTTTATCAGAAATTTACTCAATACCAAAAATATTGAATTCCTAGAATATCCCGAGCAAAAACCCGATGATATCAGCCCTAGATATCGTGGTCTTCATAGATTAACCAAATATGATAATGGCGAATTAAAGTGCGTTGCGTGCGATATGTGCGCTACAGCTTGTCCGGCTAAATGTATATTTATAGAAGCTTGTGAAGTCCCTGGTAGTAAAGAAAAAGCCCCAAAAGTCTTTAATATAGATCTTTTGGAGTGTGTATTTTGCGGGCTTTGCGTGGAGGCGTGCCCTAAGGATGCTATAAGGATGGATAGCGGGATATTTACAAAGGTTGAAGGTAGTAGAGATAGCTTCATTAGCGATATAAATGAGCTTAGTAGTAGAAAAAGGGGGGAGTTTTGATGGAGAATTTTTTGTTTATTAACTTCTCATTTTTAGCTATTTTGGGAGCTTTGGGTTTGATTAGCTTTAAAGCGCCTATCCATGGGGCTTTATCTATGATTGTCTCTTTGGTGGCTATAGCTGGGTTGTATCTTTTATTATACGCTAAGACTCTATTTTTAATCCAAATAGTAGTATATGCTGGGGCGATTATGGTTTTATCGGTTTTTGTGATGATGTTTTTTAATATCAAATCAGATAGCTTATGGGCTAAATTTAGCTTTATACAGATGATTCAAGCCGCTTTGCCTTTAGTCGTTTTTGGCTTTTTGGCTTACTGGCTTTCGTTAATGCCTAGTAGCTTTGAGATTGTGCCTGATGGGTTTGGGGATATTGCTCTACTTGGAAAATATCTATTTTTTAACTGGGGATTTAGTTTTGAGATGATTTCGCTACTTTTAACTGCTGCTTTGATTGGGGTTGTGGCGATTTTAAAAGGCAAAAATAATGGTTGAGAACTATATATTTGTAGCGATTTTGCTCTTTGTGATTGGGATTTGCGGTGTTATTTTGCGTAAGAATATCTTTACTATTTTTATGTCTATTGAGCTGATGTTAAATGCTGTTGCTTTGCTTTTTGCGATATTTGCTAGGGTTAATTTAAATTTAGATGGTCAAGTCATCGTAATGCTAGTTATCGCTATAGCCGCAGCTGAGGCTAGCTTTGGTCTAGCGCTCATTACGCTACTGCATAAGTCTAAACAGACCCTAAATATAGATAGCTTTAAAGAGTTAAAGGATAGTAATGCTAGTTAATATCGTAATTTTAGCACCAATTATCGGTAGTTTTTTGCTTGGAATTTTATATCTTTCTAGAAGAGCTCTTGGCTTATCTCAAGGGTTTTTTGCCATTTTAGGTATGGCTGGACCTGTAGTTAGCTTTGTAACTATGGCTGTGCTGTTTGTTAATAGCTATGGTAGTAGCTTGAATTTGGATATATTTAGCTGGCTTGATATCGCTGGATTTAGCATAAATGTGGGATTTTATCTTGATGATCTTAGCCTTGTGATGGCGATATTTGTGGCGTTTTTGGGTATGCTTATACATTTGTATTCTATAGGCTATATGGATGGTGATGAGGGCTTTGGTAAGTTTTTTTGTTATATGAATTTATTCTTAGCTTCAATGCTGATTTTGGTTTTGGCTAATAATCCTATTTTAATGTTTGTTGGCTGGGAGGGCGTGGGCGTATGCTCATATCTATTAATCGCCTTTTATTTTGGCGATAAAGATAATGTAAAAGCTGGTAATAAAGCCTTTATCTTAAATAGAATTGGTGATTTTGGCTTTTTGATTGGGCTTATTGCTTTATATCTTGCTAGTAGCGGGGTTAAATTTGATTATATTGGCTTAAATGAAGTGAGCTTTAGCCCTGGTGTAGCGATATTTATAGCATTTTGTTTCATTACTGGAGCGCTAGCTAAATCAGCTCAAATTCCGCTATACACTTGGCTACCTGATGCGATGGCTGGTCCAACGCCGATTTCAGCCTTGATCCACGCTGCGACGATGGTTACAGCTGGGGTTTATATGGTGGTTAGGTTTGAGTTTTTATTTGCTGGGCTTAGTTTGCCAGTGGAGGTTTTAGCAGGGATTGGTGCGGCTGGAGCACTCTTTGCTGGGATTATCGCTACAAAGGCTACTGATATTAAAAAGATTTTAGCCTACTCCACTATGAGTCAATTAGGATATATGTTCGCTGCGCTTAGCTACAGCTCTGGGGCTGCTATGTACCATCTATTTACTCATGGGTTTTTTAAAGCGCTTCTGTTTTTGAGTGCTGGGGCTATCATTATAGCGCTTCATCATGAGCAAAATATCTTTAAAATGGGGAATTTAAAAGATAATAAATCACTATATTATCCAATGCTTTTTGGCATGCTCGCAATTAGTGGGATATTCCCTTTTGCTGGATTTTTCTCCAAAGATGCCATTATCCTTGGGGCGCTTCTTTCTGGGCATTATACTATATTTGCTATTTTATTATTTACTGCTGGGCTTACTGCGTATTATTGTTTTAGGCTATTTTTCTTGGTATTTTACTCACAAAATCCCGCACCAAAGCAACATAAGGTGCCATTTAGTATGCTTGGGGTAAATTATATCCTTTGTCTATTTGCCTTAGGTGGTGGATTTATGGCGATATTTTTAGATATTGATCATCCGACTTTGATGGTGGAGATCATCGCTGGAGTGGTGAGTATGGTGGTATCTGCTATTGGTATTTTCATCGCTTATAAGAAATTTTATAACTACAAAAATTGCGAGGAGAAAATGGGTAAATTTGAGAGTATCGTAGCAAATAAATTCTACATAGATGAGATATATGATTTTGTTTTTGTAGAAAATTTAAAGCGAATTAGCTGCTTTTTACGCAAGATTGTAGATGATAAAATTTTATATCCGCTTGTTGAGCTTAGTGCTTTAGCATTTAGGGCATTTAGCCAAATTTATGCTAGATACACTCAAAGTGGCTTAGCTAGTTCATATGCGTTTTATATGCTATTTTTCATCTGTGTTATTATTATATTTTCAAAGGCTATTTTATGAGTAGTATCTTGAGTTTGATTATATTTATACCATTTTTATTAGGGGTTTTTATAGCTCTGTTTTGTAATAATTTTTGGGGTAAGATTATAGCTTTTAGCGGCTCTGTTTTTGTGGCGATTTTGGCTGTTACTATGACTATTGGCTTTGACCCAGCTGGTGGAGTGCAGTTTGTAGATATTATCCCGCTAGTGCAAAGCTATGGGATTACATATATGGTTGGCGTTGATGGGATTAATATATATCTTATTTTGATTATTACGCTATTTTTGCCATTTTTGTTTTTTGTGCTTAGGTATCAAGAAAAAGGCTTTTGGGCGAATTTGCTTTTTATAGAGAGTGGATTTTTGGCTGTTTGTAGCTCGCTTGATTTGATCTTTTTCTATGCTGGTTGGGAGATGATGCTCTTGCCGATATTTATAATGACTGGACTATATGGTAAAAGCATTAAACGAGCTAAGGCTATGCTTGATATGATGTATTATGCGATATTTGGATCGATGATTATGCTTGGGGCGATTATCTATCTTGGCGTGGCTCACTATTTTGAATTTGGCTTTTATAGCTTTGCTTTAGCCGATTTGGCTAATTTAAATTTAAGCTTGATGGCAGAGCGAATACTATTTTTTAGCTTTATGATAGCCTTTGTGATTAAGCTCCCTTTGTTTCCATTTCATATGTGGCTTAGTGGGGCATATACTCACTCTCCTAGCGTGGCTACATTTATGCTCTCAGCCATTGCGTCTAAGGTGGCGGTATTTGCGATTTTGAGATTTGTATTGCCGATATTTTCTCTTAGTTTTGTGGAATTTTCTAGCTATTTTGTGGCACTTGGGATATTTTCTATGATATATTTTGGGGTGATTGCACTTAGGTGTGATGACTTTAAAACACTTTTGGCATTTGCTTCAGCCTCGCATTTAGGGTTAATCTTAGCTGGAGTTTTTAGCCTTGATGTAGTGGGAATGAGTGGGGCAATGTATCAGATTGTAGCTCACGCCTTAACTAGTGGTGCGATGTTTTTGATGGTAGGCATTATCAGCTCTCAGCTAGGCACTCGCAAGATTAGTAATCTTGGTGGTATAGCTCATAAGGCTCCTATTTTTGCTACGATATTTGGCATTATGATGCTCTCAAGCGTGGGGCTTCCTACGACAATTGGCTTTGTAGCAGAGCTTTTAATCTTAGTTGGTATATTTAAAACAAATTTAATATATGGTATCATCGCTACAACCTCTATTATAGTTGGTGCTGTGTATATGTTTGTGGTTTATCGCAAGGCAATTTTACAAAGTGTAAATGAAATTACAGATAAATTCAAAGAGCTTAGAAAATCTCAAATTATAGCATTTAGCCTTGTGGCGATTGTGATATTTGTGATGGGTATATATCCTAAACCAATTTTAGATCTATCTCAAGGCACAATCCAAAGCCACTATGAAAAATATATAAAATCAAATTTAAAGGGGCAAGAATGATAGCTTTAACACCTTTTTTACTATCAATAGCCGCTATTATAGCTAATATATTTTTAAGCGTTACAAGGATTAATAAAGCCCTACTTTTAGGGTTAAATTTAGCTTTTTGGGCTGTTATTTTAATCTCATTTTTTGCTTTTAGAGTTCAGATATTTAGTAGTGATATACCATTTTTTGTTAATGAATTTATAATTCTTGGGCAATTTGAGTTTATATTTTGCGTTGTTATAGCCTTTCTTATGATGATATTTTTAGCTACTTTATATTTTAGCGATGATGAGAGCTATTTTAAGCCTGAGCTTATAGCATTAGCAAATTTAGCCTCATTTGGTATGATAGGTATGATAATCTCAAGCGAAATTATAACCACGCTGATTTTTATAGAGATTGCCTCCATATCCATATATGCTATGATAGCTTTAAATTCAAACACCAAAAGCATTGAAGCGGCCTTTAAATACTTCTTGCTTTCATCATTTATGAGTGCGTTTTATTTGCTTGGTGCAGCACTGATTTTTGGCGATACGCAAACAACAAAATATGAGATAATAAGCAGATTAATATCCCCATCACTTATTGCTACAATTGGCGCTATGCTAATTATCTCTATGATGTTTTTTAAGATTGCGATTTTTGGCTTTTATCGCTGGAGCATTGATGTGTATTATGGAGCAAGCACGAGTATAACTGGATATTTAGCCGGAGCGTTTAAATTAGCTAGTTTTGGAATGCTGATTAAATTTGCCTTGCTTTATAGCGGTGGCTGGGATGAGATTTTAGCCATTATATTTAGCGTTGTGGCGATATTTAGTATGTTTATAGGCAACTTTTTAAGCCTAAAAGAGATTGATGTCAAAAAGATTTTAATAGCCGCTGGGATCGTTCATGCTGGGTATATTTTTATAAATTTAGCTAGTTTGAATGTCGAAAATCCGCTATTTGCTGGGGTGTTTTATATCACGATTTATGCTATTACAACTGGATTTGGCTTTTTGCTTTTAAATTCACTCTTTGGCGATAAACAAGTTACCATAGACTCCATCGCAGGATTATATAAAAGCTCACCGCTTGGCGCACTAGCATTTACTATTATCTGCCTTTCATATATTGGATTTCCATATACGGTGGGATTTTTGGGTAAGGTTTATGTATTCTCAAGTGCTTTTGAAGCTGGTAATGCGTATTTGGCAATTTTTGGTATCATTAATACCATTTTATCAGTATATTACTATTTAAGAATCATAATTAGCATATATTTTAAATCGCCAAATCAAGCTATCATAATCCCAAAATGTAGAGCTGTCTGGATAGGAATTTTAAGTATTTTAGCGATTGCTTTTGTGATTTTAGAGGGGATTGGGATTAGCTCAATTTTAGGCTATTTATCTTTGATAGTGGGCTAAATTTAGCTATTGTTAGACTGTTTTATATCTATTTTATAGTTTTTTGGTAAAATTACGCCTAACTGAATTTGGGGCGATATATGAGTAAGTTAATAATAGTTGAATCTCCAGCTAAAGCTAAAACTATAAAAAATTTCTTAAGTTCTGAGTATAAGGTTATAGCTAGTAAAGGGCATATTAGAGACTTGCCTAAATCTAGCTTTGGCATTAAGATAGAAGGGGATAAATTTACTCCAGAGTATAGGATTAGCAGCGACCACTCCGCTATAGTAAAAGAGATTAAAGAGCTTGCTAAGAGTGCTGATACCATCTATCTTGCGACCGATGAGGATAGAGAGGGCGAGGCTATAGCTTATCATATCGCAACAGCAATTGGTAAAAGGCCTGAAACTCTACCTAGAATAGTCTTTCACGAAATCACAAAGAGTGCCATTGAAGCGGCTCTAGCTAATCCTAGAGAGCTAGATATGAATAGCGTAAATGCACAACAAGCAAGAAGACTTCTAGATAGAATAGTAGGATATAAGCTAAGTCCGCTTTTAAATATCAAAATTCAAAGGGGCCTAAGTGCTGGCAGGGTTCAAAGCTCAGCTCTTAAAATTTTAGTTGATCGCGAGCGAGAGATAAGGGAATTTAAGAGTGTTGAATACTTTAGCATTGATACTAAATTTAAAGATGATTTAGAAGCTGAGCTTATCGAATTCCAAGGCTCAAAAATAGAAAAACTCACTATAACTAACCCCCAAAGAGCCAAATATATTTTAGATATTTTAAAAGAAGATAAATTTAAAATTAGCGATATTGAATCCAAAGAGAGAAAAACCAGCCCACAACCGCCTTTTATGACTTCAACTCTTCAGCAAAGTGCGTCAAATAGGCTTGGCTTTAGCCCTAAAAAGACTATGATGTTAGCCCAAACTCTATATGAAGGTGTCCAGACAAATAGTGGATTTATGGGTGCTATAACCTATATGAGAACTGATAGTTTAAATTTAGCCAAAGAGGCAGTAGAAGCTGCAAGGAAGCTTATAAAGAGCGAATTTGGCGATAAATACTTGCCATCAAAGGCTCAAATATATGCGACTAAAAGCAAGGGCGCTCAAGAGGCTCATGAAGCCATTCGACCGACAAATTTGAGCTTTACTCCTGATATTGCTGCTAAATTTTTAGATAAAGATCTTTTAAAGCTTTACACCCTTATCTATAATAGATTTTTGGCCTCCCAGATGAATCCTAGCATATCTCAAACGCAAAATATCATCATAAAAAGCGATAATTCTAAATTCAAACTCTCAGGCAGAAAGGTGATATTTGATGGATTTTATAAGGTTTATGGCGATATAGACAAGGATATAGTCTTGCCATCTTTAAATATCGGCGATGATTTAAGCGTCCAAAGTATGCAAAGCAGTAGCCATTTTACCGAGCCACCTAGTCGCTACTCTGAGGCTGGACTGGTAAAAAAGCTAGAGAGTCTTGGGATTGGCAGACCTAGCACCTATGCGCCGACTATTTCGCTTTTAACAAGCCGTGATTATGTAAAAGTAGAGAAAAAGCAGCTAATACCAAATGATATTGCATTTACCATGACTTCGGTGCTTGAAGAGCATTTTAATGATATTGTAGATAGCGAATTTACTTCTAAAATGGAGAAAAAGCTTGATGATATTGCTGAGAATAAAGCCAATTGGCAAGAGGTGCTATCTAGCTTTTATAACCCTTTTATCCAAAAAATCAATGATGGAAAGACAAATATAAAAAGCCAAAAAGTAGCCGAACCAATAGGCGAGAAATGCCCTGAATGCGGTGGGGAGCTAGTTAAGAGAAAGGGTAGATTTGGCGAGTTTATAGCCTGTTTAAATTTCCCAAAATGTAAATATAGTAGAAATTTGGGTAAATCTGATAAATTAGAGAAAAAAGAACCCACTAAAATAGGTATAAAATGCCCTGAATGCGGTGGTGAATTGGTAGAGAGATTTGGAAAAAAAGGGAAATTTTATGGCTGTTTAAACTATCCAAAATGTAATTTTATAAGCAAATATAAACCAGCTGGCAAGAATTGCCCAAGTTGCAACGCTCCTATGATCTTAAAAGAGTTAAAAAAAGGCGATTTTAACGAGTGTTTGCAGTGTAAATTTAAAGAAGAGGTGAAAGATGACAAATAAGGTAGTAATGCTCTGTGCGATATGTAATGTTAGTAGTGGAAATTGTCCTGAAGATTGTGCGTATTGCACTCAAAGCGCTCATGTAAAAGCTGATATAAATAGATATAAACAAAAAAGCATAGAGCAAATTCTAACTGAAGCCAAAATGGCTAGAGCTAATAAAGCTCTTGGCTTTTGCCTTGTAACTAGCGGTAGGGGGCTTGATGATAACAAGCTTGAGTTTATCTGCCAAACTGCTAAAACTTTGCAAAAAGAGGTGCCTGAGCTAATGCTTATAGCCTGTAATGGAAGTGCGAGTTATGAGAGCTTAAAAGAGCTTAAAAATGCTGGAATTTTCAGCTATAACCACAATCTTGAAACTAGCCGTGAGTTTTTCCCTAAAATTTGCTCCACTCATAGCTGGGATGAGAGATTTGAGACGAATTTAAATGCTAAAAAAGCCGGTCTTGAGCTATGCTGCGGTGGGATTTATGGGCTTGGAGAGAGCAATGAAGATAGGATAAGCTTTAGAAATTCACTCAAAGAGCTAAATCCATTTACTAGCCCTATTAATTTTTTCATACCAAATCCCGCATTAAAAATCAAAGAGCCAAAGCTTAGTGCCGATGAGGCTTTAGGTATATTAAAAGATACAGCCAAAGCCTTGCCAAATACTAGAATAATGGTAGCTGGCGGTAGAGAGGTAGTGCTAGGAGATAGACAGTATGAAATTTTAGAAAATGGCGCTAGTGCCATCGTGGTTGGTGATTATCTTACTACTAGTGGCGAGGTTGCTAGTAAGGATATAGCTGAGCTAAGAAAAAGAGGCTTTGAGTTTGCATCACAGTGCCACTAATGAGCTTTCTATTTTATTAGTTTTGGCGTTTATAATTTTCATATCGCCATATATTTCCAAAATAACAAAGATACCAATTGCTCCTATAGAGATTATTTTGGGAATTCTTTGTGGGTTTTTTGGTTTTATCCCGCATAGTGAGCCATTTAAGATAGTAGCAGAAGTTGGGTTTTTCTATCTTATGTTTTTAGCTGGGACAGAGATAGATCTAAAATCGTTTTTTAAAATCGAAAAAAGCATTATAAAGTTAGTCCTTTCTTATATCGCTATTTTGTATATTATAGCTGGGATTATCGGGGTATTTATATCGCCGATATTTTTGGTTATTGTGGTGGTGCCACTTATGTCTGTTGGGATACTATCTACCCTTTTTAAAGAGTATGGTAAAAATGAGCCTTGGCTAAATACAGCTATGATAGCTGGAGGCATAGGAGAGGTAGTAAGTATCGCTCTTTTAACCCTTATGTCAGCTTATATTGAATTTGGTAGCTCTATTGAGTTATTTAGTAGTATATACTATCTTATACTATTTATTGTGCTTTGTATGCTTGGATTTAAGGGGCTTGAAGTGCTATTTTGGTGGTATCCAAATCTTAAAATTCTACTAATGCCACACGATGATAAGAGCGAGAAGGATATTCGCCTTTCTATGGCTCTATTTTTTAGCACTGTAGCAGTGATGATATATCTAAATTTAGAGATTGTCTTAGGTGCGTTTATCGCTGGAAGTTTTATAGCGACATTTTTTAATCATAAAAAAGATCTCCCACATAAGCTTGGTAGCTTTGGGTTTGGCTTTTTAGTGCCTATATTTTTTGTATATATTGGCACGACCGTGGAGCTTGGCTATATTTTAACGCCTGGAGTGATTGATAATGCTGTAAAACTAATGATATTTATGATTATTGTGCGTGTGATGGCTTCTATGATATTTATAAAGCGTTTTGGATTGTATGATAGCATTCTTTTTGGTTTATCGCTCTCAATGCCACTTACGCTTTTAGTGGCAGTAGCTACTGTGGCTTATAATGCTGGGAATATACCAAAAGAGCTATATTTTGCTTTTATTATTGCTAGTATTTTTGAGGTGATTTTGTCTATGATATTAATAAAATTTACAAATTATCTTAAATTTCGCCTTAAATAATTAAGTTAGATATTTAAGGGCAATTTAATTTAAATAAAATTTAGATAAGATATAAAAAATTTTAATAAAAGGATCAAAATGAGTAACACAGTAACATTAACTGACAACAGAAATGGAAAGAGTTATGAATTTCCTATTCTTGATGGTACTTTAGGGCCTAGCGTTATAGATATATCTACTTTATATAAAGATACTGGTATGTTTACATTTGACCGTGGATATACTAGCACTGCGATGTGTCGCTCAGCTATTACATATATCGATGGCGAGGCTGGCACTTTGATGCATAGGGGCTATGATATAGCGTGGCTTGCTGAGAATAAAAAATATCTAGATTTAGTATATCTACTATTTAACGGCAAACTCCCAAGCGATGATGAATTAAACGCATTTCGCCAAGAGTTAAAAGAGAGAAGTTATCTAAATGAGAAGATGATTAAGCTATTTGACTGTTTCCCTGATAAGGCTCATCCTATGGCAGTTTTACAAGCTAGTGTGGCTACTATGAGTGCCTACTACAAAAGGGATATGAGCTTTGATGATATGAAAGATTATATGGAATTAGCTAAAAGAATGGTAGCTAAAATCCCTACTATGATAGCATTTCACTATCGCCATGTAAGAGGCTTCCCTGTGATTTATCCAGATTTGGATCGCGGATTTACAGAGAATTTCTTATATATGTTAAGAGCATTCCCGCACGATAAAGTAGATCTAAAACCAATCGAAGTAAAAGCCTTTGATACCATACTAATGCTACACGCAGACCACGAGCAAAACGCCTCTACTACCACAGTTAGAACTGTTGGCTCAACTCACGCTCATCCATACTCTTGTATAAGTGCTGGTATAGGTGCGCTTTGGGGTCATGCTCATGGTGGTGCTAATGAGGGCGTTATAAGACAGCTTGAGATGATAGGCACTCCAGATAGAGTAGATGAATTCATCAAAAAAGCAAAAGATAAAAATGACCCATTCCGTCTAATGGGCTTTGGGCATAGAGTTTATAAAAACTTTGACCCAAGAGCGAAAGTCTTAAAAGGATTAAGAGATAAATTAATTGATGAAATCGGTATCGATAGCAATCTAATAAAAGTCGCTACTAGAATTGAAGAGATAGCATTAAATGATGAGTATTTCGTATCAAGAAATCTCTATCCAAATGTTGATTTCCATAGTGGCGTAATCTTAAAAGCTTTAGGAATTCCAAATGAGATGTTTGCGGCTATCTTTGTGATGGGTAGGGTTCCTGGCTGGTTAAGTCAATGGATGGAGCTAAAATCTCAAGATAATATCAAAATTGTTCGCCCAAGACAGCTATATGTCGGACCAGCATCTCAACCTAAGTAATCTACATCAAATTGCCCTAAAGGCGGCGCTTGCCGCTGGGGCAGAGATCTTAAAATCTTATAGTAAGTTTCAAATTTATTATAAAAAAGATAATTCACTTCTTACAACGGCTGATTTATCAGCTAATGAGGCTATATATAAAATCTTAAGCAAAACTCAAATTCCAATATGCTCTGAAGAGAGTATCTTGCCATTTAATCAAAGAGATGAAAGCTCTATATTTTGGCTAGTTGATCCGCTTGATGGGACTAGGGAATTTGTATCTAGGAGTGGAGAATTTTGTGTGTGTATAGCGTTGATTTATCGCTCTAGACCAATTTTAGGAGTGATATACTCTCCAGTTCATAATCAAATATATAGTAGCTATCAAGGCTCTAGCATATATAAAAATGGCGAGATTATCAGTATAAATGAGAATGAAAGCTCATTAATAAGCGGAAAATCTAAAAACGATATAGATAAATTTGCTAAAAATTTTAATTTAGATATTATTAAACTCAGCTCAGCTATCAAATTTCCATATCTAGTTCAAGGTTTTGCTGGGGTATTTATCAGGCTATATGGCTCTAGTTTGTGGGATACGGCTGCTGGGGATTTTTTACTTCATCAAAGTGGTGGAATTATGCTATCTTTAAGTGATTTAAAACCTTTAAATTATGCTAAAAAGGAGACATTAAATGATAATTTTATAGCTTTGAGTAGCTTACAAAAGCCAAATTTAAGCAGATATTTAGACTATCTAAATTCATCGAAAAATATTAAATTTAGCAATAATATTGATTAATTGAAGTCTAAATTAACTTTTAGCATTAGCTTAAATTTTATTAAAATTCAGTTTAAGTTAAAATACAATTAGATAAAATTTAGTATTTCGTTTTTTTTGAAAAGAGAGTATATGAGTGAAATAATCGGATATAATGTAAATGGTAAAATAGTAGATACACAAAGCTACACCGGCGGTGGTAGCGAAATTAAATTTGATAACTCCAAAGAGGCACTTGAGATCATACGCCACTCCTGTGCGCATTTGATGGCAGCGGCGATTAAAGAGCTTTATCCAGATGTTAAATTTTTTGTTGGTCCAGCCATTGAAGATGGCTTTTACTACGATATGCGTGTAAGTAAAAGCGATGGAAGTAAGCTTGGCGAAGATGATTTAGCAGTAATAGAAAAGAAGATGAAAGAGCTAGCTCTTGCTAAGACGCCAATTATCAAAATCGGCTCAACTAAAAGTGAAGTAGCGGTCAAATATGCAGATGATGATCTAAAACAAGAGGTCTTAAAACGCATACCAGATGGCGATGTGAGCTTATATTCTCAAGGCGAATTTGAGGATATTTGCCGTGGGCCACATATCCCAAATACGATTTTTGCTAGATTTTTTAAGCTTACTAGAATTGCTGGGGCGTATCTAGGCGGTGATGAAAATCGTGAAATGCTAACTAGAATTTACGGCACGGCTTATGCTGATAAAGAGAGCTTAAATGAGCATATTAGGATCATAGAAGAGGCTAAAAAACGAGATCACAGAAAGCTTGGAAGCGAGATGAAGTTTTTTACCTTTGATGATAGCGTGGGGGTGGGACTCCCTATTTGGCTACCAAATGGCTCAAGGCTTAGAAGTCGCTTGGAGCATAAGTTATATCGCACTCATAGACTTCGTGGCTATGAGCCAGTTCGTGGCCCTGAAATCCTAAAAAGCGATGCGTGGAAAATCAGCGGTCACTATACAAATTATAAAGAAAATATGTATTTTACGACAATTGATGAGCAAGAATATGGTATAAAACCGATGAATTGCGTAGGCCATATAAAGGTCTATCAAAGCGAAATTAGAAGCTATCGAGATTTGCCGCTTAAATTTTTTGAGTATGGTGTGGTGCATAGACATGAAAAAAGCGGTGTTTTGCACGGGCTTTTTAGGGTGCGTGAATTTACTCAAGATGATGCTCATCTATTTTGTATGCCAAGCCAGATTAAAGAGAATGTGTATGAAATTTTAAGCTTTGTTGATATGCTTATGGGGGCTTTTGGGTTTAGCTATGAGATGGAGATCTCGACTAAACCAGCTAAGGCTGTAGGCGATGATGAGGTTTGGGAGATTGCTACAAAAGCCTTAAAAGATGCCCTTGATGAAAAAGGGCTAAAATATGGTATTGATGAAGGTGGCGGGGCATTTTATGGTCCAAAAATCGATATTAAAATTACTGATGCTCTAAAAAGAAAGTGGCAGTGCGGAACTATACAAGTGGATTTTAACTTACCAGCTAGATTTAATTTAGAGTATATTGATGAAAATAACGAAAGAAAGCAGCCAGTAATGCTTCATAGAGCTATTTTGGGTAGTTTTGAGAGATTTATTGGAATTTTGCTTGAGCACACAGCTGGGGAGTTGCCATTTTGGATCGCACCAACTCAAGTTGTGATTATACCAATTAATCAGACGCATTTGGATTATGCTAAGGAGATCTATACAAAACTACTTGATATGAATGTAGATAGCGAAATTTTTAGCAAAAATGAGACATTAAATAAAAAAATTAGAAATGCAGAAAAACAAAGAGTACCTATGATAATAGTGCTTGGCGATAATGAAGTAGCAAATAAAGGTGTAGCTTTGCGAGATCGTAGGGCTAGAGAGCAAAAGGATATAAGCTTAGATGAATTTTATAGCTTAGTCCAAACCAAATTAAACGAGGTGAGTATTTGAGTAAAGATAAAGAGGTTTATCTAAACGAAGAGATTCGTGCAAGCGAGGTTAGATGTGTAGGAGATGATGGCACGGCTTATGGTGTCATTAGCAAAGATGAAGCGTTAAGCATAGCTAGTAAGATGGGGTTAGATCTAGTATTGATAGCTGCTGATGCTAAGCCGCCAGTGTGTAAGATAATGGACTATGGAAAGTTCCGCTATCAGCAAGAAAAGAAGCAAAAAGAGGCTAAAAAGAAACAAAAGGTAATTGAGATTAAAGAGATTAAGCTCTCTGCTAAAATCGCACAAAATGATATAAATTACAAGGTAAAACACGCACAAGAGTTTCTATCTGAAGGCAAATATGTCAAATTTAGAGTATTTTTAAAAGGTCGTGAAATGTCTACTCCTGAAATCGGGGTAACCTTGCTAGAGAAAATTTGGGAGAATATCCAAGAGTATGCTGATAGAGATAAGACGCCAACACTAGAAGGTCGTTATGTCAATATGCTTGTAACACCTAAAAAATAGCGTTTTGCTATTTTTTAGCGTGGTTTTTGTTAAAAAGCATTTTTAGATATTTGCAGTTTTGTTGATATTTGTTTTTGGGTGCGGTGCTAAATTTCTGTAATAATAAATTAAAAGCTTAGAGACAAATGAAGTGATTGCTATTTGAGATAAGATGGAATTTATTAGATTTATTTGCTCCAAATACCATAAATTTAGCTAAATTTGGGTGTTGTATCCCTAATTTATGCTAATTTCTCCTGTGTTAGCTTTGCGTAGTTTTTATAAATCTGTGTAAAATATAAATTTTATGCTTGAAAAGTAATAAAATACTTTTATTATTAGCTCAATAATCCGCCTTTTAAAGCTTTAGAATGTGGCTCTTAGCTCCATCGCCCTTGGTTTATAATACCAAATTAAGATATTTTAGGTTTATTACTTTTGCTACCACTTATTAAAGATTAGAATAAATTTTAGTGCTATTAAATCTCTATAAATGAGTTGATTTAGCCCTCAAGAGCTAAATCAATATTAAAATCTAAGCCCAGCTGTGATAGCTGTATTTACGCTATGTTCGTCCTTTGCTATCTCACTTGAGACAAGGAATTTGATAAATTTATTCCCTTTTTCAATATTTGTATCGATACCAAAATAAACGCTATCTTTATTTAGCTTATAATTATGCGTCCAAGTGCTATTACTCGCATCGACAAAATACTCTTTACTAGCAAAGTTATCGCTATTTAAACGCCTTGTGTAAAACGCAAAGCCATTTAGCGTAGTAAAGGTGTTGTCTTGGCTGATGAAGCTATAGGCTAGATTTCCGCCTAGGCTTAAATTTAAGGTATCTATATCTATATCATTATAGCCTTTAGCAAGTATGCCGCCACTCTCTTTAAAGCTATCTTGCTTAGAGTATATGTAATTTAAGATAGAAATTGGCGTCCAAACAAGATTATCATTGATGATAAAATCTTTTGATATACCAAGCTCTGTTGATACAAAATAGCTCTTATAATTTGCTTGAAGCTTTGTATCTTGCGTTAAAATTTGACGCTCCATATCGTTAAATGATAGCCCAAAATCCACTCCGCCTATTAAATTTACAGCCCCAAAATCTTTTAAGCCATTTAACCCAATAGAGATTATTTGACTTGTTAGGTCTGAAAATTTATAATCTCCCTTTTGGTATGAGTAGTTTAAAAATGCCCCCACTCTCACATCATCGCTTATCCATTTTTTGGTATTTAGATCCACAGAGTAGGCGTTGGTTTTATATTCATCGCCTTTGAAGTGCGTGTATGAGACCTTGCTTGAGATCTCACTTTTGCTTAAAGCGTCATTATAGCTTTGTAAGATATCATAGACCATATTATCAGCCATATCGCTATTTATAAGGGCTAATTGCGAATTTTTAGCTATTGCGGCGACTTTAGCAGTATTGCCTAATGAGCCACCAGCTAAAAAGGAGATATTATTTAGCATAGAGCGATTTTGGAAATTTAGTGTATCTTTTGTATTTGAAAGAGTATCATTTGGGTTTGTGCTAGATAGAATCTCATCTTTTACTTCTTGGTTTAAAGTATCTAATCTACCAAAGAAATTTTGATAATCCTGATTTAAATTTGATAACTCTCTAATTTGTTTTAATGCTTGAGATACTGCTAAGTTTGTCGCTTGTGAGGCATTTGTAGGCTTATAGGCATCTTCTTTTACTTCTACTATTATAGTATTATTTCCAGAATTATTGGTGTTTTCGTTGTTTGGCTTATTGTTGTTTTCATTACTTTGGTTATTATTTCCAGAATTATTGGTGTTTTCGTTGTTTGGCTTATTGTTGTTTTCATTACTTTGGTTATTATTTCCAGAATTATTGGTGTTTTCGTTTGATATTATTGTGTTATTATCTTTTAGCTTAAATTCCAAAGAGCTTGTATTTTGGATTGTGATATTTGTGAATTTATCTAAATTTTCACTACCTAGCTTAGCAAAATTAATATTAATCTCCTGTCCGCTTTGGAAAAATTGTCCGTTAAGTGGGATATAAACCAAATTTCCGCCCTTAATATCATAACTTCCAGCTATTATATCTGAGTTGGCTTTGTCATCGAAATTTATATGCAAACTCCCATTTTCATTTTGAGTATATTTGCCATCAATGGTTAAAATGCCTATTTGCCCCGCTCCACCAGGCATAACGATACCGCTTTCATTGGTAAGATTTTTGGCTATAGTTCCAGTCCCGCTAATCAAACCGCCACTCCTAGCAAAAATATCCCCATTTGCTAATTTGCCAATTATCCTAGCCACGCCGCCATTTATAGCGTATAGATTTTTGTTTGCGTTAGTTTCGCCAGATATTAGGATTTGACCGCCATTATCTGCATAAAGTGGGGTGTTTTCAGCAGTTACATTATAAAGCTCCAAAACTCCACCACGAGCTATAGTAGGGCCATTATATTTTAGGCTATTTTGGCTAAATTTAAGCGTTCCATCTCCAGTTTTTACAAATCCAGCTTGAAGAGTGGATAAATTCGCATTTACCCTATTATCGCTTTTAAGGGAGTTTGTAGCGTCGCTTAGATGGTATTTATCATCCCATTTTATCTCATCAATATCATTTGTAAAGGTGCCATCTAGTCCATTTGTATCAATGGTATAAAATGCGTAATATTTATTATCAAAGCTCTCTATATCGCTAGGATTTAAGCGATTTATATTTAGAGCTGCTAGACCATTTAGAGCCTTACTAGCGTCTAAAATTCCACTACCTATAAATTCATCTTTGGTTAGTTTGACAACGGCAACGGAGTTGGCTTTGTTATTATTACCAACATCTTCGTTACTTTTTAGTAGGTTATTTATGATATATTGAGCTACACTATTATCATTTTCGCCTGATTTAAATCCAGCATTTATCAAATCTGTTTTGACCTGCTCCCAGTCTATACCACTACCATTTGTTGGCACATCCTTATCAATGTAAAAAATGCTATAAAATTCAGATTGCCCAGTTTTGCCGACATTTTTAGTTACTATTAAATTTGGGGTTTCTACATTTTTATTAGCCGTAGTTAGTAAAATATCGCCGATTTGTGAGCCATTTAAAAACGGAAATTTCTGCTCTACCAATGCCCCAACCCCACTTACAAGCGGAGTAGCAAAGCTAGTCCCAGAATCCTTCATAGTGGTGGCTAAATCTGTTTTTATATTTTTATCGCTTGTATCATAATATGTATATCCATATCTACCATTTGCGGTAGTTAGATTTTGTGCTGGTGCCATAATACCATAAAGCGAGGCTGAGCCTTTGAAAAAATTGCTATAAGCATAAATTCCTTGCTTTGTGATAAGCTCATTTAGGATTACCTTGCTTTTATCGCCACTGCCTTGGCTCCATTTCTGTGCTGCTGCTTTCCACTCTGCTTCTGTAATGCCACCGATTTTGATCTTGCCATTTTCAATGCTAACCTTATCTGAATTTAGCCCACCAACGGCTAAAAGCCCCCTATAGCTCTCATCATAGCTTGGCAAAATGGAGTTTGCTCTAGGTGAGCTAAACCCATCATTTCCCACGCCTACGATATTTAAGATACCATATTGCTTAGATAACTCAGCTAGGCTTTGAGCCCTTTGTAAGCTTATATCGCTTTGGGTTAGCTTTTGAAATTCGCTATAGCTTATAGCGCCACTATTTTGGCTATTATTATCTATGCTCTCTAAGCCATTACCCCACTTGCGATTTATAAGCACGAAGCCCTCACTAGCGTAGCTATGATTTATCATTTTTACGCCACTTTGTATCATCTTTTCTACATCTGCTTTTATATCGCCTGTGTATAGTGGGCTTGGATTTAGATAGGCTAGGCCGTAGAATTTAGCAGCACTTGCCACTCCTGTGAGGTCGCTACTATCGCCTACTATAAGAGAGGATACTTGAGTGCCGTGAAGCATAGTAGCCTTATCTGTGCCGCCGAAGCGATCTGGGTCTATAGTGTTATTTATCGCACCTACTAATTTATCTTTTATGATTGGATTGTTGGTATTAAATACGCTATCTACTACGCCCACGATTACGCCAGAGCCATTTATGGTTGGGTTTTGCTCTTTTGCTTTATCAAGATTGATTATTTTATAAGCTCCATCATTTGCTAAGGCTCCGCTAGATAGTAATACGGTTGCACACGCAAATGATAGTGTGATTTTTGAGATTTTATTCACCTGTTCTCCTTGTTTGTAGCCAAATTCCATTGATTAGCGAGTGATTTATGATTTGATATTATCTCTTTTTAGCCCTTTAAAACTACTTAAATAGTAAA